>JAAYBG010000006.1 GCA_012718985.1 Acholeplasmataceae bacterium | reverse complement strand
TTGTTGCTTTATTTTTTTCTAATGATTGCATTCCATAAATACAATGGTTAACCATTTTATCTTCCTTAACAACAACAAAATTAGCACCTACTAATTTTGCTTCCTGACAAATCCTTTTGAAACTTTCAGTAAACTCTTGCATATAATCCTCCCAAGATTCTATAAAATATTTGTATGATTGAAGAACACAACCTTTAATCACAATCATGTGATAATACCCAATGATTCTGTAAGAAAATAGGAACTCTCTTCAACTATTTTCATTCTAATTTGTACCGAATTTAGATTGCTTTAATTTGTTTTTTGGTAAACAAAATCTCTGTTTCCCTTATTCTCACCGCTATTGAGTTTAGCTTGTTGGTGATTGTTAGTTCTTCAGACCCTATTTTCACACAATCATCCTGGTTATTATTATAACAAACAATCTTTTTTTTGTCATTAAATTAATATTTTAAGAAAACATTAAGATTTTATGGTATAATATGTATTAGTTTAAAAAAGAGGTGATTCCTATCAAAAAAATAGTAACTGTTTTTCTCTTCACTTTTCTACTATTTGTATCTGGTTGTCAATTAACCAATACAGGTTCTTCCATTAATGAATCCGATGAAATTATCTATTTAGAAATTGATGAAAGTATCACTCTGATGGCAACAATCAATGATAAAACTATTTACTGGGAAGTGGAAACCCCTGATTTAGTTATCATTAATGAAGAAAAATTAACAACAATTGATGATGGTTTGGCTTATATTGTTGCACGAGAAGCTAGCACCAATAAAATCATAAAAAAATTGGCGATTGTCATCGCTCCAAGCAAACCGAAGTTGATTATAAAAGGCATTCAAACTATTACTATCGGAGAGACTGTACCTTTTGAAGCTGAAATAACCCCTAGCGATTACGATCAAAGCGTTATCTGGTCAACCTCTGAACCAGAAATAGCTACTATTGATGAACAAGGTGTTGTTACTGGCGTAAAAGCAGGTATCACTCGGGTGATTGCAAGATCAAGCAAAAATGAATCCCTTGTTCAGGAAATGAATATCCTTGTTCAAAAAGAATTTATTGAAGATAGCATTAATAATCAAATAAAAGAAGCAACAGAAACTATCGATATGGAATCCTTATCTACTGTATTTTCACCAATTATTGCCAAAGGTCTTGCTTCTTTAATTGGTGTTAGTACTTATAATCTAAATGATTATAATGAGGAAATCATCGTAGCAACGGCCAGTGGTGTCATTTATAAAAGAAATATCGTTTTAAAAACCGACGAAGAAATAGCTTATAATCAAACCATCCCAACAAAAGATATCAAACACTATCAATACTATGTTATGACAAATCGTCATGTCATTCAAAATAGTAAAATCATTAAAATCTATCAAGAGAATAATTGGAAAACAGAAGCAAAATTAATTCAGTATGATAAAGAAATTGATTTGGCAATATTAACTTTTTCTTCTAAACTTTATTTTCCAGTAGCTGTTCTTGGGGATTCTGACGCTTTAAAGCAAGGTGAATTTTGTCTTGCTTTAGGAAATCCTTTTGGTTATGACTTCTATAAAAGTGCTTCTATAGGGATTATCAGTCACCCCAACCGATATGTATCTGACGATACTGATGGTGATGGAGTTGCTGATTGGGATGCAAACTATATCCAGCATGATGCTGCTATTAATGAAGGAAATAGTGGTGGTCCTTTGATTAATCTCAAGGGGGAAATCATCGGAATTAATACCACTAAAATATCAGCCGCTTCTGTCGATAACATGGGATTTGCGATTCCAATCAACTTAGCAATAGAACTTGCTTCAGTATTAGAACAAGGAATTCAACCTCAAAGACCAAAACTAGGCATCACCGTAATTGCCGTTCGCGATGTTCTTGCAAGTGCTGAATTGCAAAGTCAATATCCAATTCCCGCAGGGATTACCTATGGGATGTATGTAGCGGAAGTATCCGTAGGAGGATTTGGTCATCGTGCAGGTATCAAGCCTGGTGATATCTTAATTGAATTTAATGGAATGAAGATTTATAATTCAGCCGAATTAAGAGCAGAGATTGGTAAAATTATTATCGGTTCAGGCGAAACAAAAGAATTGAAAGTATATCGTGATAATG
>JAAYBG010000050.1 GCA_012718985.1 Acholeplasmataceae bacterium | reverse complement strand
CTTTAAATGCTGGTGCTCTTGTGAAAGAAGCAGCTATCATGACTAAGGGTAATGGTGGTGGACGTGCTGATTTTGCCCAAGCAGGGGGAAAAGATATTAGTCTAGTAGATAGCGCTTTAATAAAAGTGAAAGAAATAATCGGTAGCAAATTATGAAAATACTAGGACTTGATTTAGGAAATCGTACTTTGGGAATGGCGATTAGCGATTATTTAGAAATCATCGCTAATCCTATTGGTACATTTCGCTTTGAAGAACAAGATTTAGGAGCTGCTCTTCAAGAGACATTAAGGGTTATTAAAGAGAATGATGTAAAAAAAGTGGTGTTGGGATTACCTAAAAACATGGATGGAAGCATTGGTTTCCAAGCGGAGTATTGCTTGAAATTTAAAAAAATGCTGGAAGAAGCAATGCCTATTGAAGTAATCATGGTTGATGAAAGATTAACATCAAAAATTGCTAACTCAACAATGATCTTTGCTGACATTAGTCGAGAAAAACGCAAGAAAAATGTTGATAAATTAGCGGCAAGTGTTATACTTCAAAGTTATTTGGATAGAAGAAAATAGGATTAGAAAGGAAATTTATGGAAAACGAAAGACAATTGATTTTTATCGATGAAAAAGGTGATGAAGTTTTATGCGACATTTTATTCACTTTTGATTCTGAAGAATTTAAGAAGAGTTATGTTCTTTTTTCACCGGTTGGTTCTGGAAATGAGAATGGTGAAATGGAAGTTGCTGCGGCTTCTTATATCCCAGGTGAAGATGGTGCTGTTGGTGAATTGTTTGCCATTGAAACTGATGAAGAATGGGCTTTAATCGAAGATATGTTAGCACATTTTGATGAAGAATATGGCGATGATTGCGACTGTGAAGAATGCGATTGTGAAGAATGTGAAGATGATTGTGAAGATGAAGAATGTTGTTGTTGTGAACATGAACATAAGTAAAAGAAAAGAGCTAGCATTGATTTTGATGCTAGCTTTTTTTATTTACTGTGTTTTATATAAGATTAGTTCGGCCAAGTCATTATATATCTTACCGATTTCTTCATCTAATTCGTATAATCCCAAATGATGTAAAGGTTGATTAATAGGTATTTGAGAAACTACTTCTGTCTCTAATTTTTCCGCAACAGCTTCTCCCCCGCCGGAACCAAAGAGGAAGTCTTTTTGTTTATTAACCGGATTTAAATAATAAGACATGTTTTCAATAACACCAAGGATACTATGACCTAATTGTTTCGCTGCATATCCAGCTTTAATAGCGACGTGACTTGCCGCTAAATGAGGGGTGGTAACAATTAAAACATCTGCAGTTGGAATAATGGTTCGTAGATCAAGAGCAATATCTCCTGTTCCTGGTGGGGAATCGATAATCATATAGTCGATATTCTTATTCCATTTCACTTCGTAGAAGAAGTTGTTCATCATTGAATTCAACATTGCACCTCTCCAGATAATTGGCTTTCCTATTTCAGCAAAAAACTCTGTCGAGATAATTTCCATTCCGTAGGCTTCAAAGGGTAAAATTTTGCCATCTTCACTGGCATTAGGATAACGATGTTGCATTTCTAATATTTTTGGGATACTTGAACCGTAGATATCGGCATCAACAAGGGCAACTTTTTTCCCTAATCTTGTTAAGGCATAGGCAAGATTAGCAGCAACTGTTGATTTCCCTACACCGCCTTTTCCTGAAGAAATGATGATAAATTTTACATTGCGATTAACAATGCTTTCAATTTTTCTTTTTTCTTCAATTTGCAATTTTACCCCAGCAAAACCCAAATCGATTTTGATGATTTTTGCCAATTCGCGGCGAAGTTTTTTCTCTTGCTCTCCACCAGTGCGACCAACGGCGATAATTAGAACAACCACATTTTTTTCTGGATCAATTCCGATGTGCTTAATGGCGTTGGTTTCTTGTAAGGTTTGTCCAGTTGATTCATCAACTAGCATTTCAATATGTTTTCTTATTTCTTTTGTTGTCATTTGTTACTCTCCTATGAATGGCGTTTTAAATTCTTCTAAATACAAATTCAGATTGTTTGTCAGTAAACCAAAAAGCTTGGTCGCTTTCAGTTCATAACTAATATTGATATCATCAAGATGATATTTAATATTCGTAATGATTTGGTCTTTGATTATTTTAGGTAATTTTGCAAGATATTGTTTGCCTTGTGAATTCATTGCCAATATTCTTAAATAATGAAAATATTGATTACTGAATTCTTTTGGTGTTTCTAAAAGAATATGTAACAATAGTCGTTTAATTCGATTCGGTGGATATCGTTTTGTTTGGATCGCCCTTACGAAAGAATCATAATCATCTGTTTTTATGAGCATGCTAACCAATCGATTTTCAATTCCTTCAGTTACTCCCAATATATTTCGTAGAAAATCAAGATTTTCAATTGATAATTTATAGGCAAGAACTTGATATAGTATATCATATCCCTTCGTCAAATTGGTAAAAGATGCTTGATATGGAGGAATATAAGCTGAGATATCCTGTTCTTTTTGTAATAGCAATCGTAAACTCGTGGCACTGGATATTGATCCGGTTATTTCTTTGCTATAATAGTCGTTTTCAATTCTTTGAACGAGGGTTACTCTGATATTCGAGTTGATTTTTTCAAGAGCAGCTAAGTATTGAATAGCAAGAGTGTTATTGGGAAGAGTAAATCCTTCGATAATATCTTCATCCGTAGTCAAGGTAGAGATGGCTTTATAAGCGCTTGTTGAAAAGGAAATACCCAAATCAAGATGATGTTTTAATTGTTCATGATAAACTTCTGTTGTTAGAAAATCTTTCATTTGTTGTAGTTTATCCAAATCATTTAGTTCAACACCAAAAGCTAGATCGGTAATCCCAAAGTCACAAAGCGATTTTACTGAATTATACGCGAAATAATCAGCACTGGCAACAGCACCTAAGAAAGGGAGTTCAAGAACAAGGTCAATTCCCATTTCTAAGGCTATTTTTGCTTTATCGAATTTATTTAATACCATGATATCACCGCGCATGGAAAAGTTTGTTGAGAAAATGGCAATGGTAATATCTGGATTCACCTTTCTCTTGGCTTCTTCGATAAAATATTTATGCCCATTATGAAAAGGATTTAATTCTAAGATTAGTCCTAAAATAGTTTTCATATGCTTCACCCTAACTTTGGATATTATATCATATTATTTAAATTATTTTAATAAAAATGAACAAGAAAATAAAAAAAAGCTGATTTTTTAGTGATCAGCCTTTTAATATAGGTTTTTCGCGATCTCACTTGCCAGTTTACAGTTGTTGAAAACTAGTTGAATGTTTGCGTCTAGACTATCTCCCCCTGTAATTTCTTTAATTTTGGCTAACAAGTACGGAGTAGTTTTATTTCCCGTTATTTTTAATTCATTCATTTCTTTCAACGCATCGGCAATTGCTTGATTAATAATAGTAGATTCTATTTCATATTCTTTTGGAATTGGATTGGCTACCACAATTCCTCCTCTTAAGCCCATTCCCCATTTTGACTGCATCAATCGAGCAATCTCCAAAGCAGAATCAAGTCGATGATTAACTTTAAATTCACTTTTTGATGTATAAAAAGCAGGCAAGAAATCTGTTTGATAACCGATAACTTCAACAGCTTTTGTTTCTAAGTATTCTAATGTCAATCCCAAATCAAGAATGGATTTAGCGCCAGCACAAACAACAGCAATATTGGTTCTTGCCAATTCTTCAAGATCTGCAGAAATATCAAAACTGGTTTCAGCACCGCGGTGAACTCCACCTATTCCACCTGTCGCGAAAACTCGAATACCCACTAAACTAGCGATAAAAGAAGTAGCAGAAACTGTTGTTGCTCCATCTAGTTTTTTACTAACAATATAAGGAATATCTCTAGTAGATGTTTTGGATATTTCAAGTCCCTTTTTGCCAAGGTAATCAATTTCCTGTTCAGTTAAACCAATTTTTAAATATCCATTAATAATGGCAATGGTTGCGGGAGTTGCACCATGTTCTCTGACGATTTGTTCCGCTTTCAGTGCGGTCTCAACATTTTGTGGATAAGGCATTCCGTGAGAAATGATTGTCGATTCCAAGGCGACAATCGGGGTTTTATTTTTAAGCGCTTCACTTACTTCTGAACTTATAGAAAGATATTTGGTCATATTCACTACTCCTTTAACAACATCATTATATCACAAAAAATATAATTTGTTAATGAAAACAATATTTGAATAAAAAAGGTAATATGGTATAATAATATAGAAAAAAATATCAGTTGGGAGGATTTATGAAAAAAGTTTATAAGGTTGTTTTGTTATTTATACTGATGTTAGCTATGTTCTTAGTTCCTGTTTCTTTGATACCTGTAAAGGCAGCAGTAACAGAAGCTTATCAAATTATTGCTAATCCAGGAGAAAACATGGCTAATGAGGTCAATATCAATTGGCATTCTGATATAGAAGGAACATTTGTTGAGTACACATTAAAAACAGAATCAGACTATACCAATGCAGTTCGGGTAGCTGGTCAATGTGAAGCATTGGACTTTCATGAACCAGGGGACACTTGGACAGTGTATGGCTTCTCAGAAAGGAATGTTTGTCGTGCAACACTAACCAAATTAACTCCTGACACACAATATAAATATCGGGTGGGTAAAACCGTTTTTTCCAAGGATTACAGCTTTAAAACAGCAGGTAGTGGAAGTTTTTCTTTTATTAATATGTCTGACCCCCAATTTTATGGTTCAGCATCAGCTCAAGTTTGGTATGATTTAATGGCTGATGCAGTATCGATCAATAAGAAAGTTGCATTTACCTTGTTAAATGGTGATGTTGTCAACTCAGGAAATGAAGGTGCAGAATGGAATATGTTCTTTGCTAATCAAGAGATTTCTCAGATGATGGTCGCTTCAGCAGCAGGAAATCATGAGTATTATGCAGGTGGTACTACTACTATTGATGCTAGATTTTATAATGCTCACTTTAATAACCCAAAAAATGGAGCGAGTAATGTAATTAATTCCAGCTACTTCTTTATCTATAACAATGCTTTATTTATTGTGCTTGATTCTCAAAAAACAGAAAATGGAACATGGGCAACTCAAAAGGCGTGGTTTGAAGAAGTGGTGAAAGCTCATCCAACTCAATATATTATTGTTTCTTCGCATGTTAGTGTTTATGGGGGAGCAAATTCTAGTAATGCTGATGTTTTCAGACGAGCATGGCTGTCATTGTTCGACAAATATGGGGTGGATTTAGTGTTAACTGGACATGACCATATTTACGCTCGCAGTAAAAAAATATATAACAACCAAGAAACCACTGATCGATTCAAAGGAACTTACTATATCATTGGTGGTGTTGCCGGTAGTGGAACAAAATATAATGCAGATAATCTGGATAAATCAAAAATGGATCAATGGTATGAATTTAAAACTAGCTACGGTATTGTAACGGTAGCATCAGGGAATATTACTTATCGTTGTTATGACAAGGATAAAAACGTGATTGATTTATTAATGATTTCTTCCAAACGAACAGGAAATGCCAGTGAAACATTTGATAAAGAAGATTTCTTAGCGAATTTGCAGATTGTCACCGACGATAGTAATCGTAGTACAGCTCGTTTTAATTGGCCATCAACCGCTTATGGTTATGTCGATACGATTCGTTTATACAATGATAAGAATGCTTTGCTTGAATCACGGTTTATCAATATCGATAATGATAACTATTTTGCAGTTTCTGGACTAGAACTGAATAAAGATTATCAATATAAAGCAGTCATTGATTTTCGCGATGGAACCACGGTAACAAAACCAATCAACTTTAGTACAAGTATTTATTATGGTGATATTGAAATAGTAAAAGAAACCTCATCTGACCAAGGAATTCTCATCAAGTTTAATAGTAATCTTCGTAGCGACTTACTAGGAGAAGTAACCGTATCGCTTAACGGAAAACCATTAAATAGTTTTAATGCAAAACTGACAACAGGAGAGATTTTATTACCAAGAGCAGATTTAGAAGTAAATAATGAGATTATTTTCGTAGCAACATCAAAAGCAGATGACTCTTTAGTTGTTCTCCTTCAATTTTCCAAAGCGATTGATTTAGAAGTTACTCTTGATAAGAGTGATTTCACCTTAGAAATAGAAGAACAAGCAAAAGCTAAGCTATCTATCTTCCCTCAGGGGACTTATTCTCCTCGTGTTGCAAGTGAAAATGAAGCTATTGCCATAGCCAATATAGTAGGTAACGAAATTGTCATTACTGCTATAGGTAGTGGACAAACTACCATCCAAGTTACCATTGGAAATCAAGAATTATTCATTACCATTAAAGTAAATAAAGCGATAGAACCAGAAACACCGATAGAACCAGAACAGCCTATCGTGGAACCAAAGGAACCGGAGGTTACCGAAGAACCAAAAGAGCCAGAAAAACCTGAATCATCAACAGGATGTAATTCAGCAGCTGTAACTTTTATCTTTTCTGGATTAGGATTACTAGCCTTCTTCATTCGCCGTCGCCGTTTCTTCTAGCGAATATTAAAAAAATACTAATCATATATTTTTTATTGCTTTTCTCTTTAGTTGGAAGAAAAAGAATAAACATGATATTGTCAAGCTGGTAAGGTAACAAGTATAGAAATTAACTTAGAATAAAAACACAAAAAAGGTATAGATTTGATTCTATACTTTTTCATATGTGTATAGATTGCGTAAAAAGCTAGGGTGTGTTTTGTAAATGTTAATGAATAAGGTTGAAAAAAAATCCTAAAAGATGTATAATAGGTTAGTGAATAACATGGAGGGAAAAGTAAGAATGAAGACAATTGTTATCGGTGTAATCGGCGCTGATGTTCATGCTGTTGGTAATAAAATAATTGAATATGTTTTAAAAAATGAAGGCTATAATGTTGTCAATATCGGAGTTTTATCTCCCCAAGAAGACTTTATCAATGCAGCAGTTGAGACCAATGCCCAAGCTATTTTAGTATCGTCATTATACGGGCATGGGGAAATTGATTGTCGTGGCATGCGTGATAAATGTATAGAAGCAGGTATTGGCGATATTTTACTTTATGTTGGGGGAAATATTGTTGTTGGAAAACAAGATTTCGACGATGTAAAGCGCCGTTTCGAAGAAATGGGATTTAATCGTATTTATCCACCAGGAACGCCTATTGAAGCAATATTACCTACTTTAAAAGCAGATTTAGGAGAATGAGCATGGAATTATACTTGTTAGTTGACTTTGGTTCAACCTATACAAAGTTAACTGCTGTTGATCTTGAAAAAGCGGATATTGTAGCGACTTCTAGTAGTTTTACAACTGTAGCGACAGATATTCATGAAGGCTATCATCAAGCACTACAACAACTTTATCAGAAAATAGGCTCTGAAGTTTCCTTTTCGAAAATAGTTGCTTGTTCCTCTGCTGCGGGCGGATTGAAAATGGCAGCAATCGGTCTTGTTGAAGAGTTGACGGTAGAAGCAGCTAAGCGGGTATGTTTGGGGGCTGGAGGTAAAGTTGATTTAGTTTTTTCCCATTATCTAAATTCCAAAGAAGCAGCAAGAATCAATCAAGAAAACATTGATATTGTCCTTCTTGCAGGGGGAACTGATGGTGGGAATAAAGATTGTGTATTACACAATGCTGAGGTATTAGGAAAAGCAGGTATCCAGGTTCCTGTTATTTATGCAGGTAACAAATCTTGTCAGGACGAGATTATTGAAATATTTGAAAAATATCATCTGGAATATTATATTTGTGACAATGTAATGCCAAAACTTAACGTTTTAAATATTGAAAGTGCTCGTGAAGTAATTCGTACGGTATTTATGAATAACATTATTGAAGCTAAGGGAATAAAAAAAATTGAAAATGAAATAGATCAGATTATTCTTCCTACTCCTCATGCGGTTTTGAAAGCTGTGGAATTATTATCCAAGGGATATTTAGGAGAAAAAGGATTGGGTGAAATCGTCATCATCGATATTGGTGGAGCGACTACAGATGTTTATTCTATTTGTTCAGGTTCACCAAAACGAGCTGATGTCATTTTAAAGGGATTGGAAGAACCCTTTGCAAAGCGAACCGTAGAAGGAGATTTGGGAATGCGATATTCCGCTATGGGGGTTGTCAATACTTTGAGTGAAGAAGAGGTCAAGCGCTACTTAGAACAAGGTCTTGATATCGTTAGCGAAGCGAAAAAACGAGCAACGAATGTTGATATGATTCCTCAAAATGAGGAAGATGAAAAAAATGATATTATTTTTGCTCAGATTTGCAGCAATTTAGGAATGAGTCGCCATGTTGGTAAAATGGATACCTATTATACACCGATGGGAACTTACTATTTTCAATATGGAAAAGATTTAACTGATGTAAACTATATTATTGGTACAGGTGGAGTGATTATTTATAACCATCATCCTCAAGAGATATTGAAAAAAATGTTAGCAAATGAAAAAAGCATTATGGAGTTACGGCCAAAAAATGCAAAGTTTTTACTCGATAAAGAATATATTTTTTCAGCAATGGGCTTATTGAGTTTGCATGAACCACTGATAGCCTTAAAGATTATGAAAAAATATATAATAAATATATAGATGGAGTTTATAGATATCAATGGAACTAAAAAACAAAAAACTTACTGAAGCAGAATTTTTTGCCATCCGAAAAGAAGTGTTGGCATCATGGCCAACAGGTTCATCGAAATTATTAGATTTAGATGGAGCTATTGAACGAATAAAACGACTTCCTGATAGTAAGAATTTTGCTATCAAAATGGCACAAGCAGCCAAACAAGGAAAAACAATGGTGCAACCCCGTGCAGGAGTTGCCATTTTGGAAGAACATATTAAGTTGTTGCAATATTTAGAAGATGCTGGTGCAGATTTCCTTCCTTCAACAATCGATTCTTATACAAGACAAAATCGTTATCATGAAGCAGAGCGAGGAATTGAAGAAAGTAAAATTATGGGAAGAAGCATGCTAAATGGCTTTCCTGCCGTTAATTATGGAGTTGAGTTATGTCGTCAAGTCCTTGATTCTGTGAATCTTCCTTTGCAAGCACGCCATGGAACTCCAGATTCTCGTTTGCTGGCAGAAATTATTCATGCTGCTGGTTGGACTTCTAATGAAGGGGGAGCAATTTCTTATAATGTTCCCTATGCAAAAAACGTATCCATCGAAGATTCTATTAAGTATTGGCAATATTGTGACCGTTTAGTTGGTTATTATGAAGAACATGGAGCTCATATCAATCGTGAGCCATTTGGTCCATTAACCGGAACTTTAGTTCCCCCTTCGATTTCCAATGCTGTGGGGATTATTGAAGCCTTACTTGCTGCTGAGCAGGGAGTAAAGAGCATCACAGTTGGTTATGGTCAAGGAGGTAACTTTATCCAAGATATCGCCGCTATTCAGTCTTTGAAAGACCAAACAGAGGACTATTTACGACGTTATGGTCATCAAGATGTCCTTGTTACGACGGTATTTCACCAATGGATGGGTGGTTTCCCTGCGGATGAAGCTGAAGCAACCGCATTAATATCGCTAGCTTCTACCGTTGCCGCCTTAGGAAAAGCAACAAAAATGATTAACAAGACGCCGTATGAATCGGTAGGGATTCCAACCAAAGAAGCCAACGCCATCGGAATTAAAGCGTCTAAGTTCGTTGTGAATTTGTTTAAAGATCAAAAAAATCCTTCTAGTCATCAATATCTAGAAGAGTATCGCCAAATTAGAAAAGAAGTCGATTCCTTATTAGAACACGTATTTCATTTAGGAAATGGAGATTTAGCCGTTGGTACTGTTGAAGCATTCAAGCAAGGAATCATCGATATTCCGTTTGCTCCAAGTAAGTTCAATGCGGGGAAAATGCTGCCTGCCCGTGATAATTTAGGTTGTATTCGCATATTAGAATTTGGCAATCTGGGATTCAGTGAAGAAATCAAAGAATTTCACCGTAAAAAAATCCAAGAACGAGCAAAATATGAAGGCCGTGAAGTTTCATTCCAAATGACCATTGATGATGTATGTGCCGTAAGTGCAGGAGAATTAATCGGTCATCATGTTAAGGCCAAAAGAACAAAAGAAAAGAAAGGGAAATAAAGATGAAGATTAAACAAGTTATTCTATCAAAATCATATACAGGATTTTATTTTGATGATCAAAAGGCGATTAAAGGCGGAGCAAAGCTAGATGGTTTTACTTATGTTGGAGAACCAAAAACACCAGGTTTTACCAGCATTCGTCAACCAGGTGAAGCGATTTCTATTCAATTAGTATTAGAAGATGGCAGTGTTGCCGTTGGTGATTGTGCTGCTGTTCAATATAGTGGTGCTGGTGGAAGAGACCCATTGTTTCTTGCTGATGAATTTATTCCGTTTATTGAAAAAGAAATTAAACCATTGTTAATTGGTGAAGATGTCAGTAAATTTAAAGAATTGGCATTAAAATATGATCATCTTCAAGTAAATGGCAAACGTCTTCATACAGCGATTCGCTATGGCATTACTCAGGCCTTATTAAAAGCAACCGCGCTTGCGAATAAATTGACGATGGCAGAGGTCATTCGTAAAGAATATCATATTCCTGAAAAAGATTATCATCCTGTAGCTGTATTCACTCAATCAGGAGATGATCGATATAATAACACGGATAAAATGATTATCAAACAAGCGGATGTATTACCTCATGCTTTGATTAATCATGTTGAAACAAAACTAGGTAACCAAGGGGAGTTATTATTGGAATACATCGTTTGGTTACGTAATCGTACTCTAAAACTTCGTAAAAATGAACAATATAACCCTATCTTTCACATCGATACTTATGGAACAGTAGGAATTGCTTTTAATAATGATGTTGTAAAAATGGTAGATTATTTTGCTACTTTAGCGGAAGCTGCTAAACCGTTCCGTTTGCGCATTGAAGGTCCAGTAGATGCAGGAAATAGGGAAGATACGATGATAGCATTACGCGATATTACCGCTTTACTTGACCAGAGAAAAATCAATGTGGAGATTGTTGCAGATGAATGGTGTAATACATTAGAAGATATCATCTATTTTGCTGATAACAAGGCAGGGCATATGTTACAAGTAAAATCTCCCGATTTAGGTGGAGTGAATAATATTGTTGAAGCATTACTATATTGTAATAAAAAGAATATCGGCAGTTATTGTGGCGGTACTTGTAATGAAACGAATATTTCCAGTGAAATCACCACGAATATTGCCATTGCTTGTCATGCAACACAGTGCCTAGCAAGACCAGGTATGGGTTGTGATGAAGGATTTATGATTGTGAAGAATGAAATTAATAGAGTTGTTGCTCTGGCAAACTCAAGGAGATAAAATATGAAAATAGGCGTTGCTGGGACTGTAGAATCGAATGACTGCTTAATCACGGTCGAAGAAAGTGATGAGTTGGAGATTATCATTGAAAGTATTGTCATGGAGTTTTTTGGTGAGCAAATTAAGAAAGTGATCGTTGACACTTTATCTGAATTGAAAATCAAAACAATAAAAGTTACATGTAATGATAAAGGTGCTCTTGATTATACGATTAAATCACGACTAGTGACGGCTATCAAAAGAATGGAGGGCTAATTCATGAGGAGAAGTTGCCTGTTTATTCCTAGTAGCAATCCAGGAATGTTGCAAAGTGCTGACATTTATCCTTTTGATGCCGTAATCTTTGATTTAGAAGATGCGGTTACCATGAGTGAAAAAGAAAGTGCTCGGGAATTATTAAAAAACTTTTTATCGATTGCTAATTTAAAACAAAAAGAAATCATGATTCGTATCAATAGTTTAGACAATGACTTGGCTATGCTCGATTTAGACGATATCGTCAGTGATGAAATCGATACGATTATGTTGCCAAAGGCTCGAGTGAGCGACATTGTTTATTTAGATAAGGTATTAAGGCAAATCGAAGAAAAAAAACAAATGACAAAGAAAATAAACATTGTTCCGATTATTGAACTGGCAAGTTCCTTGTTAGAAGTAGAAAGAATTGCCGCTGAAAAGCGAGTAAATGGAATTTTGCTGGGAGCAGAGGACTTAACAAGTGATATGGAAGTAAGCCGTACGGAAGAAGGTAAGGAAATATTTTATCCACGAGCAAGAATTGCGATGGCTTGTAAGGCATTTAAGATTGATGCGATTGATACTCCTTATACCAATGTCAACAATCTTGAAGGATTAGAGAAGGATTCATTAGTTGCTAAGGAATTGGGATTCAACGCGAAAGCATGTATCCATCCTAATCAAATTGATGTTATCAATCGAATTTTTTCTCCAACCGAAAAAGAGATTTTG
>JAAYBG010000135.1 GCA_012718985.1 Acholeplasmataceae bacterium | reverse complement strand
TTCAGCATTGTCCGTACTGTACTCAAACAAAGTCTGTCGGACCTCTCTCATCTGGGCAATCAATGCGGCAGGGTCTTCAATTACCTGTTGGAACGTATCAGTCTCATTTCCTTCGCCCACTTCATTAGGGTCGTTGAAACGATTGAGTTCTCGCAGGTATTCTTCGTTGGTATCTTGGAAGTTCTGTTTTATATCTGCAAAGTCAATCACATAGCCATAGCGATTATCTTTATAAGGGCGATTAACACGGGTGATTGCTTGCAGCAGATTGTGGTCTTTCAACTTACGACCGAAATACAGGCGTTTGAGGCGAGGAGCATCAAAGCCGGTGAGCAACATATTGAAAACAATAAGAATATCAATGGTCATATTCTTCTTGAAATCTTTAATAATTTGCTTACGGGTTTCTTTGTCGTCGCTGTCGTGCAGAATTAGTCCTGCCTTAAAATGGCTTTTCAAAGAGGCATCTGCGTTTAGCTCGTTTTGTATTTCGTCGAAATATGCGTACAGCTTGCGAGCCTGCTCACTTGTTTCGCAGATAACCATACCTCCGAGAGTGTCGTCGCCGTGGAGCTGCCGGAACTGTTTAAGGTCAGTTATGATGTAACGAAGCAGCTCCTTTACATACCGGTCGTGCTCAATGATTTCGTTCTTCTTGATGTCCTTTTTCTGGACGAGCGTTTCGAGTTTTTCGTAAATCTCAGATAGTTTTTCACGGTAAGATGTTTCAATATCTTCTCTGATGATTTTGAGCGTATATCCATCTTGTATGGATTTATCGTAATAGTAAGTGTGGAAGTAGTTACCGAACACTTTCCATGAGGCTCTTTCCGCTTTCAACAGAGGTGTTCCTGTCAATGCAATTTTGATTGCGTTTTGGTCGGCATCAAAAAGGTTTGCAAGGAAAGAACCAGTAGGATTGTATCCTCGGTGGGCTTCATCCATAATGAAAATCCTCTGCAAATTGGTAGCGTAGGCAGGCAAATCAACCTTATGCTTGTCCTCTGCAAAACGCTGTATATTTACAACTGTGATTTCTTGATTTCCGCTTGAGCCTTCAAGAGCTTGGTTGTTTCTGAACTGCTCCATAAGTTCCTGTCGGGAATTTGCTGTCTTTACGACCAAACCACGGGCTTCAAACTCCTGCGAAGCTTGTTCAAGCAGGTCAAGACGGTCAACGATAAAGTAGAACTTTGCCACCTTATTGTTCTTTGCAAAATAGTCCGAAAGCACACGGACAAGGTGATAGGATAATGCGGTTTTTCCACTTCCTTGTGTGTGCCAGACGACACCGGAAGTCACACCCTCACTTAACTTTTGGCGAATAGCCAATGCAGCGAACATCTGTTGATAACGCATAATGTGTTTTTGGTCGGTAGATTCGATTTTACCGTCCACTTCACGCTCTGACTTCACATACGCAATGCCGTATTTGATTAAGAACAGCAGCCGTTCGGGGGAACACATCGAAGTGATGATTCTGTTAGTGGGCGTGTTGATGTTCAGATTTGTCTGATACTCCGGTGCAGTATGTATAACTTGACAGTTAAAGTCCGTGAGAATTTTCTTTTCTACCGTAGCATCAATATCCTTGTACGGATAATCGTTGATGAAGGGAGCGACTTTAGCTCCAGTGGGATTTTCTTCACGGAAACAGTTGAATGGAGCCTTGTCACGAGCTGCAGTACAATAGAACGCACCTTGAATCGGCACAATGCCACCCATTGCGTCATACTCCATATTGTTGGAGAAAATCATAAGCTGCGTAATATTGATAAATCTTCGGAACTTCTTATTCGGGAAACGCTGTTTATTCATACGAGTGCTTTCCGCAACCATACCGCCGTAATTATTAGGTTTCTTGACCTCAATAAAAACAAGGGGTAGACCGTTCACAAAAAGAGTGATGTCCGGTCTGAATTCATCCTGGTCACGCTTGCAAGTAAATTCTGCCGTACAATGATAGACGTTGTTCTTCGGATTATCGAAATCAACAAGACTAACCGGAGATACGGTTGTCAAACGTTTATAGAAGCTACGTCCCAAATCATCATTATCGAGTTCTTGACGAATGGTTCTTAAAACTTGCTCGGCATCGCCGGAGTAGTCTGGGTTAAGTGTTGCAAATTGTTTTTTGAACACATCAATCAAAATGTTTGTTTCCGGGTCATAGACAGTATTCGCCATGTCCTCAGAAATCTTACCAAAATAGTTATATCCCAAACGGTCCAAGTGAACCAAGGCAGGCATTTGAACTCGTGTCGCTTCGTTAAATTTATCATGGGTAGCCACAGCGATTACCTCCTATCGTTCATAGTTACAAT
>JAAYBG010000049.1 GCA_012718985.1 Acholeplasmataceae bacterium | reverse complement strand
TATGCTAATACTGTGAATCGATATTTGTGCATTTATGAATATAGTCCAATTATGGTTGATGCTTTAAAAAGATTATTGAATGGGGAATACACTCCAACAGGAAAATCGCCGATTATTTTAACAAGGTAGATTATAATAAAAACAACTCTTGACAAATAATGTCAGTTATAGTATAATATCGAAGTAGTTTATCATAGTGGAAAGAAGAGGTACCCACTTCTCACCTGACCGATTCTGTTGGTAGGTAAATGTCACTTTACAAGAACTTTGTGATTTTTTAGTGGGTGCTTATATAGCGCTCACTTTTCTTTTCTTGCTGTGGTAGGTACTAATAAATAGGAGGTGCTTTATAATTAGTAAGAATGTAGATCGCAAAAGCGAAGCCTTGGTAAATGAAAATATTGAGGCGGAACGTGTATTAGTTATTGATGCTGATGGAACTGCTTTAGGGGAAATGCAAATTGATGAGGCAATTAACAAAGCGAGAACTAATAATTATGATTTGGTTTGTGTAGCGCCAAACGCTAAAGTTCCTGTTTGCCGTTTTATGGATTATAGTAAATATCGCTATGAATTACAGAAAAGGGCACGGGAAAGCAGAAAGAATCAAAAAGTAGTGGTTTTAAAAGAAATCAGATTGTCTCCGGTAATTGGACAAAAAGATTTTGAAACAAAGCTAAAAACCGGTAAAGAATTTCTAGCTGATGGTAGTAAATTAAAGGTGTCAATTTATTTTCCAAGAGGAAAAAGAAGATTGTTGCAATTTGAATCTTCAACAGATATTTTGGACAGATATGTTGCAGCAATGGATGAGTATGCCACAGTAGAAACTAAAAGTGCTCTTGATGGTAGAAATAGCCACTATATTTTAGTTCCAAAAAATAAGAAGAAAGACAAGGAGTGATTTTAACATGCCGAAAATGAAGACTCATAGTGCTACTAAAAAACGTTTAAAAATAACTGCAACTGGAAAGGTTATGCGTGGACGTCCAGGAACAAGCCACTTGGCTCCTGGAAAGACTCAAAAGAGAATTCGTCATTTACGTAAAGAATCAATGGTATCTACAGCTGATTTAGGCCGCATTAAGCAACAAGTTGCAAATTTAAAATAAAAGTAGAATAATAAAAGGAGGTAATTTTTATGCCACGTACTAAGGGTGGAGTCGTTTCAAGAAGAAGACGTAACAGAGTTTTAAAATTAGCCAAAGGTTATTTTGGTTCAAAACATACATTATATAGAACAGCTAATCAACAAGTAATGAAATCACTTGTTTATGCCTATCGCGATCGTAAACGAAGAAAACGCGATTTCCGTAGATTATGGATTGCTCGTATTAACGCTGCAGCAAGATTAAACGGCTTATCATACAATAAATTAATGTTTGGTTTGAAAAAAGTAAATATTGATATCAATCGTAAGATGCTTTCAGAAATCGCCATCAATGACGCAACAGGTTTTGCTGTGATTTGCGATAAAGTAAAAGAAGCTGTAAAATAACAGGTTAGAGACCTGTTTTTTTCATCAGTTTTATTTTTTGAAAGTGTTTACATAAATAGGGAATCATGGTAGAATATCAGTAGAGAAAAGGAGTAAAATATGTATATAGTAAAATATAATAATAAAGAATACCAATTTGAAGAAAACATCACTTTAAAAGACCTGGCAAAGAAATTTGGGGTTGAGGCGTATGTAGCGAAGGTCAATAATCGCTTACGGGAACTTAATTTCTATTTGAACTTCAATTGTACAGTGGAATTTCTTGATTTAACAAGTTTTGACGCCATCAGAGTCTATGAGACAAGCTTGCGCTATTTGATTATTATGGCCTTGGAAAGATTGTATCCTGATATTGTTGTTGAATTTAACCAATGTGTTTCTCGCTCAATTTCATGTAATGTGATGGGAATTGAGGAAAAGGTCGATACGAAGTTTCTTGTCGCTCTAGAAGAAGAGATGCGTAAAATAGTGGCTGCTGATTATCCAATCATTAGAAAAACTATTCCTAAGGCAGAAGCGATAGAAATTTATAAGAAAAAAGGGTACTTGGACAAAAATGAAGTGTTGAAATATCGGGAGGAAGAAGAAGTAAACATTTATGTTTGCGATAATTATATTAATTATTTGTTTGGATATATGGTTCCTTCAACTGGTTTTTTGAGTAAATTTCAGTTGAGATTATATCATCCAGGATTTTTGGTTCAATTTCCGCGAGCAGAAAAAGGGGGAAAAATCCCTATTTTTGAAGATTCACCGAGTTTTGGTAGAATGTTAAGAGAAGCGCGAAGCTGGGCAAAAATGTGCGAAGCCGACCGTATCCCTTTACTGAACACTCATGCGACAGAAGCCAGTGTAATTGATTTGGTTAATATCTGCGAAACGAAACATAATAATATGCTTGCTGAGTTAGGAGAAATTATCAAAAAAGATATTGAAAATATTCGTTTAATATGTATCGCTGGTCCTTCCTCATCAGGAAAAACAACATTCTCCAATCGGTTAAGAATAGAGTTAATGTCTAAAGGGATTAAACCATTTAAAATCTCGATGGATGATTATTATCTTGATCGCGATAAAGCTCCTCTTGATGAATATGGAGAACCTGATTTAGAACATGTAGATGCTTTGGATACTGATTTGTTCAACGATAATTTATTGGCACTGATTCAGGGCGAAGAAGTACAGTTACCTATTTTTGATTTTAAGTTAGGAAAGCGAGTAAGTGGACCAAAAACGCGTATTTCCCAAGATACGCCAATTATTATTGAAGGAATTCATGCTTTGAATGAAGAAGTGACAAAACTAATTCCTAAACATCAAAAATTTAAAATCTATATCAGTCCGCTATCACAAATTAAAATTGATAATCATAACCCCATTCCTGCAACAGAAATACGCTTGTTGCGTCGAATTGTGAGAGACTCAAAATATCGCCAAACTCACCCAGCAGCTACTTTTGCCATGTGGCCGTCGGTTAGAAGAGGAGAATTTAAGTGGATTTATCCTTATCAGGAACAAGCAGATTATATCTTCAATTCTGAACTTACTTATGAATTGGCGGTTATGAAAAAATATGCGCTTCCTGTTCTTGCAGCGATTGGTCGCAATGATGAATATTTTATTTCAGCAAACCGCTTAGTTAAGTTTTTAAAATATATAAAGGATATCGATGATCGCTATGTTCCATGTAATTCTTTATTACGTGAATTTATTGGAAATAGTTGTTTCTATGATGTATAAAATGTATGAGAGAAATAAAAACAAGACAATTGAATGAAAATTTTTTCGAAGTGATGAAGAGTGAATGGGCACTATTAACTGCTGGGACTTTAGATAAATTCAATACAATGACGATTGGCTGGCTAACAGCGGGCATTATCTGGGGTAAAGATGTGATTACTTGTTATGTGCGTCCGAGTCGTTATACCTATGAGTTTATTCAAGACAATGATTTATTCACCATTAGCTTTTACTATCCACAGTATCGTAATCTCTTGTCTCATTTAGGAACACATAGTGGACGTGATGAAGATAAAGTAAAAACAGTGGGTTTTCATCCCATCGAACTTAATCACGCTGTCAGTTTTGAAGAGGCAAGGATGACAATCATCTGTAAGAAAATATATGACCAGGCGATGGATGAAACTCAAATGCAAACATTTGGCATCGAACGATATTATCCTCGGGGAGATTATCATCGCTTTTATATTGGGGAGATAATAAAGGTATACGTAAAAGACTAAGGAGAAAAGATGAAAACAATAGGTAATATTATATGGTTTATTTTAGTTGGATTATTTAGTAGTATTTATTGGGCCATCACTGGATTATTATTATTCATTACCATTATTGGAATTCCTTTGGGAAGCCAATGCTTCAAAATTGCTGAGTTGACACTTTTTCCGTTTGGTAGAGAGATTGAACTTGATTTTGGATCTTACCCTCTTGCTAATATTTTATGGCTTATCATCTTCGGTTGGGAAATTGCTTTAGGGTATGTCATTGCAGGGCTTCTTTTATGTATAACAATCATAGGAATTCCTTTTGGCAAGCAATGTTTTAAATTAGCGCAATTATCGTTTTTTCCGTTTGGGGCAATAATTAATTAAAAGAAGGAGAGAAGTCTCTTTCTTTTTGTTATGAGCAAAAATAAGCCGTTGAAAACCTTTTCACATTTATAAGAAAGGATTATAACAATTGAATATAAACTGATTTTATTGTATAATGTAAAATGAGGTAGTTTATGAATAAGAACATAATAAATGATTTCCATACGAGCTTTACTTGTGATGCCTATGAATATTTTGGGTCTCATTATGACAGCCAAACACGGAGTGTTGTTTTTCGTGTTTATGCACCCCACGCTGAAAAAGTGGCGGTTGTTGGTGATTTTAACGGTTGGAATTTAAGTGCTCATCCAATGAGAAAAATCACAAAAGAAGGGATATGGGAATTAGTTGTTAATAATGTTGCGATGTATCAAAATTATAAATACGCTATAACTCATCGAAGAAAAACATTTCTAAAGCAAGATCCTTATGCGTATCATAATCAAACTAATGGAGAAACCTCATCAAAGATTTATCAACTTGATGGTTTCAATTGGACAGATCAAGCGTGGCTAGAACAAAGAAATAACACGGGAACTTACGATAAACCCGTTAATATTTATGAAGTGAACTTAGGGTCATGGAAGCGATATAAGGATGGAAATGTTTATAATTATCGCCATCTGGCGGATAAGTTAATTCCTTATGTAAAGAAGATGGGCTTTACTCATATTGAAATCATGCCGTTGACAGAATTTCCTTTTGATGGCTCATGGGGATATCAAGTAACAGGATATTTTAGTGTTACTTCTCGTTATGGTGTGCCACAAGATTTCATGTATCTTGTCAACAAGGCTCATCAAAACAATATTGGGATTATTCTTGATTGGGTTCCTGCTCATTTTCCTAAGGATGATTTTGGTTTATATGAATTCGATGGTGAAATTTTATATGAGGATCCAGAACCAACACGCCAAGAACATCGTTCCTGGGGGACGAGAATTTTTAACTTTCAAAAACCAGAAGTAAAATCGTTCTTGATTTCTAGTGCCAAGTTTTTCTTTGATAAATATCACATTGATGGATTAAGAGTGGATGCTGTTGCTGCGATGTTATATCTAAACTATGACCGCGAGCAGTGGAAACCAAATATTCATGGAGGAGTTTATAATCTAGAAGCGATTAACTTTCTTCAAGACCTGAATACGATTATTTTCCGTTATTATCCTAATGTGATGATGATCGCGGAAGAATCAACTGATTATGCAAATGTTTCTAAACCAGTATATATGGGTGGTTTAGGCTTTAATTATAAATGGAACATGGGTTGGATGAATGACACCTTAAAATATATGGAAACAGATCCGTTTTTTAGGGTAGATCATCATAATCGGATGACATTTTCTATGTACTATGCTTTTAGCGAAAATTTCATTTTACCAATTTCTCATGATGAAGTTGTTCATGGTAAGAAATCATTATTAGACAAAATGCCAGGTAATTACGAAGAAAAGTTTGCCAATGTTCGTGCTTATTTGGGATATATGATGACCCATCCAGGGAAAAAACTATTGTTTATGGGTTGTGAATTTGGACAATTCATTGAATGGGATTATAAAAAAGAATTAGATTGGTTATTGCTAGCTTATCCAATGCATCAAAAAATGCAAGATTATGTAGCAAAACTCAATAAGATATATTTAAAGAAGAGTTGTCTTTGGGAAATTGAAGATTCTTGGGATGGTTTTCAGTGGATTAATGCTGATGATAAAAACAATAATTGTTTTACTTATCGTAGAATCAATCGACAAAAAAAAGAATTAATCATTGCGATTAATTTTTCTGGAAGAACGTTGGATTATTATCGAATTGGTGTAAGAAAAGGTCGCTACAAAGAAATTTTAAATAGCGATTGGCAAGAGTTTGGTGGTTACGATGTAAGAAACGATGTTGTTGCTAGTGAAAAAATCAATGCGAATAATATGAAAAACTCAATTGTAATTAAGATACCAAAATTATCTATTATAATCTTAGAAAGGATTTAGCTAAACTATGCTTAACAAAAAAGAATGTGTCGCAATGCTTTTAGCAGGTGGTCAAGGAAGTCGGCTGTATGCTTTAACGAACAAAATCGCTAAACCAGCAGTTAGTTATGGAGCGAAATATCGTATTATTGATTTTCCCTTATCCAATTGTATTAATTCTAATATTGATACTGTTGGTGTATTAACCCAATATCAACCTTTATTATTGAATGACTATATTGGGAATGGTCAACCTTGGGATTTGGATAGAACCTTTGGTGGTGTTCATATTCTTCCTCCTTATCAAGGAAAGAATAAAACAGATTGGTATAAAGGAACAGCGAATGCTATTTATCAAAACATTGATTTTATGAAACGATATCATCCTGAATATATCATCATTTTATCAGGGGATCATATTTATAAAATGGATTATAGCAAAATGCTCGATTTCCACAAAGAGAAAAACGCTGAAGCAACGATTGCTGTGATTAATGTTTCCCTTCAGGAAGCCAGTCGTTTTGGAATTATGAACACAGACCAAGAGATGCGAATTCAAGAATTTGAAGAAAAACCAGCTAAACCAAAAAGCACAAAAGCTTCTATGGGAATCTATATTTTCAATGCGGAAGTATTATATCA
Source organism: Acholeplasmataceae bacterium (assembly GCA_012718985.1). GTDB lineage: Bacteria > Bacillota_I > Bacilli_A > ML615J-28 > CAG-698 > JAAYBG01. The sequence goes on along the minus strand of JAAYBG010000049.1, from coordinate 14,929 downwards.
GTACTTGGAAGCAGATGAGGCGAATCCAGAATCGCAAAATGATTTCGGGAAAAACATCATTCCTTCGATGTTACGGGATGGCCGGTTGATGTATGCATATCCTTTTTCTGGATACTGGAAAGATGTGGGAACGATCGATAGTTTATGGGAAGCGAATATGGATTTGTTAGGAGAGAATCCAAAATTTGACTTATTCGATAAAATGTGGAAGATTTACTCTCGTAATGAAGCTTATCCACCACAATTTATCTGTGAGGGAAGTAAAATAGAAAATTCCTTGTTGACGGTGGGTTGTTATATTGAAGGCTATGTTAAGAATTCCTTGTTATCGCAAAATGTTCAAATAGGAAAAAATGCAAAAGTGATCGATAGTGTTCTCTTCGATAATGTGATTGTTGAAGAAGGGGCTACGATAGAATATAGTATCGTTGCTGAAAATGTTGTAGTAAAAAAACAAGCAAAAATTGGCGAGAGTAAACAAAAAGCCAATAAAATCACGGTCATAGGAAGTGATGTTACCATTCTTGAAGATTATAAGGTAGCAGCTGGTCAAATGATTGAGAAAGATGTGAGGAAGTAGGCTATGTCAGTACTAGGATTAATTTTTTCCAACATTCATAGTAAAGAAGTTTTTGAGATTACTCAAAAGAGAACCATCGCTTCTACTCCGATTGGAGGAAGATATCGTTTAATTGACTTTTCGTTATCGTGTATGGTCAATGCAGGAATATCTAATATTGGGATTATTACCAAAAGCAATTATCAATCCTTGATGGATCATATTGGCAGTGGTAAGGAATGGGATTTAGCTCGTAAGCGTGGTGGACTTGTGATTTTACCTCCTTATGGAGTGAGTGATTCCGTTTACAATACACGATTAGAGGCAATTAAAAGCATTATTAGTTTTATTAAACACTCAACATCAGAGTATGTTATTTTATCTGATTGTTACCATGTTTGCAATATCGATTACAAAGATCTTTTAAAATATCATCACGAAAAAGGAGCTGACATTACCTGTGTTTACCATGAATGTTTGGTCTGTGCTGATGATTTTATGCCGATTAATCGCTTAGCTTTAAATGAAGAAGAACGAGTGATAGAAATGCAAGTACTATCTACTTTTTCTGGAACAGCAAACGTTTCTATGGATATATGGGTAATGAAGAAAGAACTATTAGAAAAACTAGTAGATGAAGCGATTGTTACCAATTACCGCAGTTTTAATCGCGATATTTTAAGTAAAAATTTAAACAACTTAAGAATTTTTGGATATAAGTTTGAAGGTTATTTTGGAAATATTTCCAGCATTCAAACGTATTATGATGTGAATAAAAACTTATTAAAAAAAGAAATCAGAGATGAATTATTCTATCAACCAGGGCGTTCTATCTATACAAAAGTTAGAGATTCTGCGCCAACAAAATATGGTTTGGAATCAAAAGTGGTGAATTCTTTAATTGCGGATGGTTGCATGATAGAAGGAGAAGTCTATAATTCAGTGATTTTTAGAGGAACAAAGATTGGAAAAGGTGCAATTATAAAAGATTCAATTTTGATGCAAGACACCATCATATCAGAAGGAAAACATCTTGAATATGTGATTACCGATAAAAATGTGGTGATAGAGAATAAAAAAGAATTGATAGGAAATTCTGAATATCCGGTATATGTAAAAAAGGGAGGAATTTTATAACATGGCCATTAAAAAAATTTTGTATGTAACATCCGAATGCAAAGGATTTGCGGTATCAGGGGGATTAGCTGAAGTTGCTGGAAGTTTACCAAAGGCAATCATGAAAGCTAACAGGAACTATAAAGTAAAAGTATTGATGCCCCTTTATAAGACCATCCATGAAAATTATGCTAGTGAACTAACCTTGGTCGGTTCAACAACAGTTGTGTTGGCTTGGAGAAGTGTTTATTGTGGAGTTTATACTATCAAAAAAGATGATGTAGAATATTACTTTATCGATAATAAGTATTATTTTGACCGCGATCAATTATACGGATATTATGATGATGGGGAACGATTTGCTTATTTTTCCAAAGCTGTTTTTGCTGCAATGGAAATTATGAAATTTTATCCTAATTTCATTCATACAAATGATTGGCATACTGCTTTAGTTAATGTATATTTAGATGTTTTATACAAAAAACAAGGATATTTAATGGATATTAAATCAATCTTTACCATTCATAATATTGAATATCAAGGAATTTATGATAAGTTTTTCTTGGAAAACGTAATTGGTATTGATGAAACTTATACAGGAATATTAGAATATAATGGATTGATTAATTTGATGAAAGGTGCGATTGTTTGTTGTGACGTACTTACTACAGTTAGCCCTAGATATGCCAAAGAAATTTCTACAACCGCTTATGCTTGTGGTTTAGAGCATATTATTCGAATTAACAATCAAAAATTATTTGGAATTATTAATGGTATTGATACTGAATTCTATAATCCAATGACGGATAAAGCATTAAAGTATAATTATGATATCGATAATTTTTCTGGAAAACTAGAGAATAAGAAAGAATTACAAAAAGCTTTAGGATTACAAGTAAACGAGAACACGTGTTTGATTAGTGTGATTAGCCGTTTAGTCCAGCATAAAGGAATCGATTTAATCATTGAGCGATTTCATGATATCATGAAAGAAGATGTTCAGTTTGTCTTACTGGGTACGGGTGATAAATACTATGAAGATAAGTTCAGAGAATTTGCCAGTTGGTATCCTGGACGGGTATCAACCCTAATTACCTTTAATAATCCATTATCAAAACGAATTTATGCGGGGTCAGATTTATTTTTAATGCCGTCAAAAATGGAACCATGTGGATTAAGTCAAATGATTGCCAGTCGTTATGGAACAGTTCCAATCGTTCGGGCAACAGGAGGATTATTCGATTCAATCAAAGATTATCGTAATGATGGCAATGGTTTTGTTTTTAAAGATTACGATTCATATAAAATGTTAGAAAAAATAAAGGAAGCTGTTGATTTATTCCAAAAACCAGAAGAATTCGTGTCATTGGCTAAGAAAGTCATGGCAGTAGATTTTACTTGGAACAAATCAGCAAGGGAGTATATTGAGATATATAAAAACATCAACAAGAAATAATGTATTAGAACTAGGAGAGTAGCAATATGACAGAGTACATGAGAAAATTATCAATTAAGGATTCGATAGAAGAAGCACTAACTATGCTTTTCGGAGTCCAAGCAGCTGATGCTAATCTTGATCAATTATATAAGGCATCAGCAACTGTTGTTAATAATATTTTACGTCGTAAACGTAAGGTTTTTAATAGCAAAGTAAAGGAAACGAAGGGGAAAAGAGTTTATTATCTATCAATGGAATTCTTAATGGGTAGGTCGTTAAAAAATAGTATATACAATCTAGGTTTGGTGGAAGAATTTAAAGAAGCGATAAAGAATTATGGTTATACTTTAGATGATCTATATGAAAAGGAACCGGATGCAGGACTAGGAAATGGTGGTTTAGGACGACTTGGTGCTTGTTATTTAGATGCTCTGGCTAGTCAGGATTATCCTGCAATGGGATTTTCTTTGCGTTATGAATACGGATTATTCAAACAAAAAATAGTCGATGGTTGGCAAACAGAGTTACCTGATGTATGGTTACCAGGTGGTGAAGTTTGGTTGATAATGCGCGAAGATAAGATTCTTACTGTAAAATTTAATGGGTATGTTGAAGAGAAAAATGTCGCAGGTAAAATCGTTTATGACTACAAAAACTATCAAGAGGTGGAAGCAGTCCCTTATGATATGATGGTTTCTGGAGCAAATAGCAATGCAATTAGCGTGCTTCGATTATGGAGAAGTCGAAATATCCGTAATTTTGATTTGCATTCCTTTACCCAAGGGGATTATTTACAAGCTATGCGCGATTACAACGATGCGGATTTAATTACGAAAATCCTTTATCCTTCGGATGATCATTATGAAGGAAAAGCACTGCGAATTAAACAACAATACTTTTTGGTGAGCGCTTCTATTCAAAATATTATTAAAGACCATATCCGTTATTATGGAGATGTACGCACTTTACCGAAATATGTTGCGATTCACATTAATGATACCCATCCAGCACTGTGCATTCCTGAGTTAATGCGAATTTTAATGGATGAATATGATATTTCTTTTGACGATTCTTGGGATATTGTAAAGAAGACAGTTGCTTATACCAACCACACAGTGCTTGTGGAAGCGTTGGAAAAGTGGTCAGAAGAATTAATTCAAAAGATAATCCCCCGAATATATATCATCATTAAACAAATCAACAAACGATTTATTGATGAGGTCAAATGTGAGGGACTGGATGAAGACTGTTATAAAGAATTAGCCATTATCGGTAATAATCAAGTTCGCATGGCTAATTTAAGTGTCATCGCTTCTCATACTGTAAATGGTGTTTCTGCTTTACATAGTGAAATTATTAAAAACACTGTTTTTAATGGTTTCTATCGCTTAACACCAGAAAAATTTACAAATGTAACAAATGGAATCGCTTATCGCCGTTGGTTGTGTCAATCAAATCCGAATTTAGTAGAATTACTAGATGAAAAGATAGGCTTTGATTATCATAAAGATGCACTAAAACTAGTTGATTTATTGAAGTATTATGATGATGAAGAAGTTTTGAATCGTTTAGAGAAAATTAAATATCAAAATAAATGTGAATTTGCAAAATACTTATATAAGAAAACAGGAATTACTGTGGATCCAAAAACGAGATTTGATGTCCAGGTAAAAAGATTACATGAGTATAAACGTCAATTATTAAATGCGTTGAAGATTGTCGCTCTATTCATTGATTTGGAGGATAATCCTCATTTAGAAATGGTACCGCAAACATTTATATTCGGAGGAAAAGCAGCACCAACATATTATATCGCGAAGGATATTATCAAGTTAATTTGTTGTATTTCTAGTGAAATAGCTAAACGCCCAGCGATGCAAGAAAAGCTGAATGTTGTTTTTATTGAAGATTATAATGTTACCACAGCTGAAATTTTAATCCCAGCAAGTGAAGTGAGTGAACAAATTTCATTGGCTGGTAAAGAAGCAAGTGGTACAGGTAACATGAAATTCATGATTAATGGCGCTCTAACTTTCGGTACTCTTGATGGGGCTAATGTTGAGATTACCGAATCGGTGGGAGAAGAAAATATTTTCTTGTTTGGTATGAGAACAGAAGAAGTAAAGGAGTTGTGGGCAAAAGGTTATCAAGCGCAAAACCTTTATAATACAAATCCAAGATTAAGAAGAGTGCTAGATCGTTTGGATTTGGGCTTTAATAATCAATCTTTCTCGAATATAAAGGGATATTTATTAAGCAATTATCCGATTGCCGATCCATATATGTGTTTGGCTGATTTTGATGATTATATGAGAGTTCACTATCTAATGGATGAAACGTATAAAAATCGCAAAAAATGGAATAAAATGTCATTGGTTAATATTGCAAAAGCAGGAATATTCTCTGCCGATAGAAGTATTAGGGAATATGCTGAAAGAATTTGGAACATTAAAGTGATTAAATGATATGAAAGAAATCCGATTTAATCCCATTAATAAATACCATAAGAATCCAGTTGGAGCAGTAAAAAATAGTGATGTGATTAGCATCACTATTAATATTGTTAGAAACTATGTAATTAATGAATTATCAATCGTTATTCATCAAGATTTTTCCAACAATTGCAGGATTTATAACCTTAGTAAAATAGATGAATTAGATGAGTATAATGTTTACCAAACTAATTTTAAAATAGATGAGGTAGGAATCTATTGGTATTATTTTGAATTTCATGATTGTTATGGAAAGCATTTCATTTCCGCAAGTGATAGTCTTGATGCCATCCAAACAGAGGATAAACCAAGGTGTTGGCAATTGAGTATTCACGGGTTATTTTCAGGAAAATTAAACTGGTTTAAAGGTAAAGTTATTTATCAAATATTTCCGGATCGTTTTTATAAAGGTGGTAATAATCAACCAAAAGATTATGCAATTATGCATCAGGATTGGTATGAAAATCCAAACTATACCCCACAAGATGGTGTAATTTTAAATAATGATTTTTTTGGTGGTGATTTAAAAGGAATCACCCAGAAACTGGATTATTTAAAGAGTTTAAATGTTGGAGTAATCTACTTAAATCCAATTTTTACTGCTTATTCCAATCATAAATACGATACTGCTGATTATCTTGAAATTGATCCTATGTTTGGAAGCGAAGCTGATTTTGTTGAATTATGTAAAACAGCGGAAGGAAAAGGAATTAAAATCATTCTCGATGGTGTCTTTAATCATACCGGTAGTAATAGTGTTTATTTCAACAAGTACAATACCTTCTCTAGTGTGGGTGCTTTTCAATCAAAAAAATCACCCTATTACCATTGGTATAAATTTAAGTCATTTCCGAATTCTTATGAATGTTGGTGGAATTTTAAAAGCCTTCCTAGCTTGAATCAAAAGAATCCCGAAGTTGTTGAATTTATCACAGGTAAAGATGGGGTTTTAAATAAATGGCTCAATTTAGGTGCTAGTGGTTGGCGATTTGATGTCATTGATGAATTAGACGATGAGTTTATTAAGAAAATCAAAGAAGCAGTGAAAACCAATAATCCTGAAAACATCATGATTGGTGAAGTTTGGGAAGACGCTTCGAATAAGATGGCTTATCATAAACGCAGGTCCTATTTTTCAGGTGATCAAATTGATTCAGTCATGAACTATCCTTTCAGAACAGCGATTATTGATTATCTTATGAATAATAATTATCTCGGTTTGCGCGATAAGATTCGCAGCATTATCAATAATTATCCAAAACATGTTCTCGATAGTCTCATGAATATTCTTTCAACACATGATACAGTGAGGTTACTAACGCAACTATCTTCCATTGATTATCATTATCTGACCAAAGATGAACAAGCAAATTATGTAATGTCGAAAGAAAAATATTACAGTGCTCGCCAAAAACTAAAAATGGCGACAGCAATACAATATACGTTACCAGGCGTTCCTTCGATATTTTATGGAGATGAAGTAGGTCTGCAGGGTTTTAAAGATCCTTTTTGTCGGAAATGCATGCCATGGGATCGTTTTGATGATACCATTCTTGAATGGTTTATCAAACTAGGAAAGATTAGACAAAATCGAGTTTATATTGATGGTATTTATCAAGAAGAGATTTGTGAGAACGGCATTTTTGCTTTCTCAAGAATAAAAGGGAACCATAAAATCGTAACAATTGTGAATAATAGCCATTATGATTATCATTATAAACTGGAAAAAGGCTTTGATTTGATTAATGAAATGAAAATTGAGGATCAAGTAACCATCGTTCCTAAAACGGCATTAATTATCTTAATAAGTTAGTGATTAAATAGTTTTATTTAATCGCTTTTTCTTTGGATTTTCATTTAGTGTAATTTTAGATTATAGGAATCGATAAAAAATTGTAATTTGTTGGGGATTATGATATGATAGATAAGCAATTATGCGAGGAGATAAGCTATGTATATCGTGATATTAAAAAAAGGGGAAGAAAAAAGAATTATTGAGGGTCATCCTTGGGTTTATGCCAATGAGGTCCAAAAAATAGAAGGGCATGATATTCAAGGTAGTATTGCCAAGGTTGTTAGTTATGATCAACGCTTTATTGGTTATGGTTATATTAATCACGCTTCTAAAATATTGGTTAGAATCTTAACTCGTGATGAAACACCAATTGATTATGACTTTTTCTATCAAAGAATCAAGGCTAGTAATGACTATCGCTTATCCTTAGGATATAGCAATAATTACCGGGTTGTTTTCGGAGAATCTGATTTATTGCCAGCGTTAATAGTGGATAAATATGGTGATTATTTAGTTGTTCAATTTCTGGCTTTAGGAATGGAAGTTCGTAAAGCGATGATTGTTCAAATTTTAATTGATATTTTTCATCCTCTAGGTATTTATGAACGTAGTGATGTTAGTGTGAGGGAAAAAGAGGGACTTCCCCTAACAAAGGGAAAACTGTACGGTGAATTTGATCCACAGAATATTGAAATTGTGGAGAATGGAATTAGGATACTCATTGATTTAGAGAACGGACAAAAAACAGGTTACTTCCTCGATCAAAAAGAAAATCGTGATAATTTAAAATACTATGTGAAGAACAAAGATGTTCTGGATTGTTTTTCCAATATCGGGGGTTTTTCGCTTTGTGCGAGCAAATATCAGGCTAAAAAAATAACAGCTATTGATATTAGCCCTTTAGCCATTCAACAATTACAAAAAAATGCCAAATTAAATGGATTTACCAATATTGAAACAATTACCGCCGATGTGTTTGAACAATTACGTCTGTATAGACAGGAAAAACGAAAATTCGATGTCATTATCCTTGACCCACCAGCATTTACAAAAAGTAAGGATACGGTAAAGTCTGGTTATCGTGGATATATGGATATTAATATTGCCGCTTTGAAATGTTTGAATAAGGGTGGGTATTTAATTAGTTGCAGTTGTTCTCAACACTTAACGTTAACATTATTTTTAAAAATGATAAAAGATAGTATCGTAGAAGCAAAGGTAACTGCTCGTATGGTAGAACTTCGTAGTCAAGGAAAAGATCATGCAACCTTAATTGGAATTGATGAAGCGATGTATTTAAAAGTTGCTATTATCAATGTTCTATGAAAGAGTCAATAGTTCTTTTGTTTTAAAACGATGTTTTATGGTAAATAAATTTAAAAAATAGTAAAATACCTAATTGGTGGTAATCGAAATATGACTAAAGAATTTACAAAAAAAGTTATTACAATAGGACTACCTATTCTATTGAGTCACTTACTAATTACCTCCTTTGGTATTGCTGATACCATTATGGTTAAGCATATTCCCCGGGGGATTTCAGGAGTAGGATTAGCGAGTCAAATTAGCAATATTTGCGGGACAATTATGTTCGCTTTCTCTATTGGAGTAGGAATGTTTATCGCTCAATTTTTTGGTGATAAAAAGGAGAAGAGCATTCGCAGAACATTTGCTTTATTATTAATTTTAGCATTTATGCTGGGTGCTTTTTTTACGGTTTTAGGTCTTTTCTTTCCTAAACAAGTATTGCAATTGTTTACAAATGACCCTGTTGTTTTGGATATAGGGATTCGATATACTAAAATAGTTGCTCTATCTTATATTCCTAATTTGTTATCCGCTGCCTTTTCCACTGCTTATCGAAATATTCAAGATACAAAAATGAATTTTATTATTCAAACGATATCAGCAGCGGTCAATGTATTGTTTAACTGGTTACTGATTTATGGAATTTGGATATTCCCGGAAATGGGGATTGAAGGGGCAGCACTTGCAACGGTCATTTCTTGCGTGTTTAATCTTGGATTTAATCTTGTTTATGGAATTTATTCTAGACAAATCTTTATGGCTAGACCAATTGATTTTATAGATTGTTTAGACAAAAAATTTATCAAACAAGTAATGAGAAAATCTATTCCTTTATTAATTAATGAAAGTCTATTTAGCATTGGTTCTATGCTTTATATTGTCATCTTTAATCGACTGGGAACGGATTCTTATGAAGGTTATCGAATATCGGAAACAATTATCGGTGTATTATTTGCTGTTTCCTATGGTTTAAGCGCTGCAGTTTCTTCGATGACAGGGGCCTGTCTTGGGGCAAATGATTATGAAAAAGCAAAAGAATATGGCAATAATTTTATCAAACTAGGAGTTTATTGCTCAGTGATTATGGGAATTATTGTTATTCTAGCAGCAAAACCAATGGTTAATTTATTTAGTAGTAAGGAAGTAACAGAGGCCAGTATAAAGATTGCCATTACGTTAATGTATGTATTTGCTGTTAGAATTACATTAAAGATGTTTATCAATGTTTTATTTGCTATTTTTAGAGCAGGTGGTCGTAGTCGGTTTGTGATGTTCATGGATAGTGGAATCATGTGGCTTGTAGGATTACCGATTGCTTTTATTGGTTATCGATATCTTGGAATCACGAATATTGCAATTTTGTTTCTCGTGATGCAAATCGAATCTGTGATTAGAATTGTTGTTGGTTTAAGAGAGTATTTTACCTATAGTTGGGAGAAAAATATCATTCGCCATCTTGAAGAATAAAGGAAGATATGATATGATATAAAAGGTAAAAGATAAGGGAAAAGGGAGTAGAATATGAAGAATTATGTTTTAGCAATCGACCAAGGTACCACCAGTACACGAGCAATCATCTTCAATAAAGCAAGTGAAATTGTTAGTCTTGCGCAGATGGAATTTAGTCAAATATGCCCCAAGAGTGGTTGGGTTGAACATAATCCAGAAGAAATTTGGGAAACAGTATATGAGGTAATCAAAGAAACACTGTTTAAAAGTGGTTTGCGACTAAAAGATATTTCTGCGATAGGTATTACAAACCAGCGTGAAACAACTGTTTTGTGGGATAAGAAAACCGGAAAACCAGTTTACAATGCAATCGTGTGGCAAAGTCGACAATCACAGAAAATTTGTGAAGAGTTAATTGCCGCTGGTTATGCGGATATGATAAAAGCAAAAACGGGATTAATTATTAACCCTTATTTTTCTGCGAGCAAAGTCAAATGGATTTTTGACAATGTTCCTGGTGTTTATGAAAGAGCCTTAAAAGGAGAGATTCTTTTTGGAACCATTGATACATTTTTGGTATGGAAATTAACCAATGGGAAACTACATATTACCGACCCATCAAATGCATCGAGAACGATGATGTATAATATTAAGACACTTGAATGGGATCAAGAGATTCTGGATTTATTGAAGATACCTGCTTGTATTCTTCCAGAAGTAAGAAGTAACAGTGAAATATATGGAATTGCAAGTAAATTATGGGAAATAGATGAAAGTGCCGATGTTCCGATTGCCGGAATTATCGGTGATCAACAAGCATCGTTATTTGGCCATTGCTGTTTTAATATTGGAAGTTTGAAAAACACTTACGGAACCGGCTGTTTTATGTTAATGAACACCAAACATAAACCGGTCTTTTCTAATAAAGGATTACTGACAACCATTGCTTGGAAAATAGGCGATGAAGTTGAGTATGCTTTAGAGGGTTCTGTCTTTGTTGCTGGTTCAGTAATCCAATGGTTGCGCGATAATATGCGTTTATTTGAGAAATCAAAGGATTGCGAGGCTTATACAGAAAGGGTTTCAGGTAGCGATGGAGTTTACTTTGTTCCTGCTTTTGTTGGTTTAGGTACTCCTTATTGGGATGATGATGTGCGAGGCTCTATTTTTGGTTTAACTCGTGCAACAAAGAAAGAGCATTTTATTACTGCTGCTGTGGAATCAATTGCCTACCAGTCAAAAGATTTAATGGAAGTTATGAAGGAAGAAACAGGAATCAAGATTGAAAGTTTAGCTGTAGATGGGGGAGCAAGTGTCAATGATTATTTAATGCAATTTCAATCAAACATTCTTAATCTGAAACTGATTAGACCGGCTTGTTTAGAAACGACGGCATTAGGTGTAGCCTATTTGGCTGGATTAGCAGTTAAAGTTTGGGTAAATAAAGAAGAAGTATTGAAATACCATACGGTAGATAAAATATTTTTAAGTAAAATAAATTCTGAAGAAAGAGAAAGATTATACAAGGGTTGGAAAACAGCGATTAAAGCGACACGAGAATTCAAAGTATAAAGAAGGCAAAACAATGTTTGATGTAATAATAATTGGTGCAGGAGTAAATGGAGCTTTTGTCGCCTATCGATTAGCAAAATATCAATTAAAAGTTTTAGTAATAGATAAAGAAAGCGATGTTTGTAACGAAACAAGTGGAGCAAATAGTGCTATCATTCATTCTGGATATGATCCTGATCCAAAAACATTAAAGGCAAAATTAAATGTGATGGGAAATAGTTTATATGATGAGATTTGTCACGATTTGGATGTTGAATTTAAACGAATTGGTTCGATTACCATTGCTTGTAACGAAGAAGAAATCGCTGCACTGGATAAACTAACAAACCATGCTGTTGCCAATAAGGTTCCTTTTACGATTTTAGATGAACATCAACTAAGAGAGAAAGAACCTTTTGTGACAAAAAAAGCGAAGAAAGCATTATATGCTCCGACTTCTGGAATTATTAATCCTTTTGAGTTATGTGTTGCTTTGATGGAAAATGCTATGGATAATGGAGTTTCCCTTCACCTTGAAGAAAAAGTAAAACAAATTATAAGAGTAAGCGAAGGATTTCAAGTTGTTACTGAACAAGAAAGCTATCTAACAAAAATAGTAGTTAATGCTGCCGGTGTTTTTGCTGATGAAATTAATAATATGGTTTGCCCACAGTTAGAAAAAATAACACCAAGAAAAGGTGAATATTTAGTATTTGATCATTTTACTGAACCTTATGTAACGCATACTTTATTTAGTGTTCCTACCAGCAAAGGAAAGGGTGTTTTAGTAAGCCCTTCTACTCACGGTAATTATTTAATAGGTCCGTCAAGCACTTTTATTGAGGAAAAAGATGATGAATCAACAACTAAAGAAACATTGAATGAAGTCATCGAACAGGCCTATCGCTTAGTAGACTATATTCCCATGAATCATTTGATCAGACAATTTGCGGGATTACGTGCCTATCATGAAAGCAATGATTTTGTCATTAATCAACCAATACCGGGGTTTATTAATTTGCTTGGAATGCAATCGCCGGGTCTTGCTAGTGCTCCTGCGACATCTTTAGAAGTTGAAGCGATGATTAAAGAAAAAATTGATTTGGTTCTAAAAGAGAATTATCAAAAGACAAGACGACCATTATATCGTTTAAATAAAAAAACACTTGCTGAACGAAATGAATTAATTAAACGAAATTCTCAATTTGCTAATATGATTTGTCGCTGTGAACAGATATCAGAAGGTGAAATTGTCGATGCGATTCATCGTAATTGTGGTGCCAGAACCATTAAGGGCGTTAAAAAACGTGTTCGCCCTGGTTTTGGTAAATGTCAAGGGGGTTTTTGTGAACCTTTAGTCATGAAAATATTGGCAAGAGAATTAAAAATAGATATGAAGGATGTCAGATTTAATAACAAAGGGTCATATATCTTAAAGAATAAGACTAAGGGAGAGAATGATGATAGATTATGATTTAGTTATAATTGGTGGTGGTTCAGCAGGACTTGCAGCTGCTATCAGTGCTTATGACCAAGGAATCCGCCAAATAATCATCTTAGAAAAGGACCCTTATCTTGGTGGAATTTTACTTCAATGTATTCATAATGGATTTGGATTGCACCAGTTTAAAACAGAAATGTCAGGTCCTGAATACGCAGAAAAATTCATTGACGAAGTGAAGGCAAGAAAAATTGAATATAAAACTACAGCTATGGTGTTAAAAATTACACCAGATTTAGAAGTCCATTATTCGAATGCCGATGATGGATATCAAATCATAAAAGCCAAAGCCATTATTTGTGCGACAGGTTGTAGCGAAAGAACAAGAGGAGCAATCAGTATTCCTGGAGACCGTGTTTCTGGTGTTATGACCGCTGGACAAGCCCAACGGTATATAAATATTGAGGGTTACATGGTAGGGAAGAAAGTCTTTATTCTAGGTAGTGGTGATATTGGTTTAATTATGGCTCGTCGGATGGTATTAGAAGGTGCTGAAGTATTGGGTGTTGCTGAATTAATGCCATATTCAAATGGCTTGAATCGAAATATTGTTCAATGCTTACAAGATTATCATATTCCTTTATATTTACATCATACTGTGAAGAAAATTATCGGCAAAGAACGAATAGAAAAGATTATTCTTGGTGAAGTGGATGATCAATTTCAATTTATTCCTGGCCATGAAAAAGAGTTTACTATAGATACACTATTATTATCGGTGGGATTAATTCCTTCTAATCCTTTATTGGAAAATATTGGAGTTGCCATTCATCCAAAAACAAAAGGTCCTATCGTTGATGAAAGTTTGCAAACGAGTATTCCGGGAATATTCGCTTGTGGGAATGGCTTACATGTTCATGATTTGGTCGATTTTGTTAGTGGAGAAGCTTCACGTGCGGGAATATTTGCTAGTCGTTATATCAAAGGTGAGTTAAAAGAAGAACAAAAAATATTAGAACTAGAAACGAAAAATGGCATTTCTTATATTATGCCAAGCAAAATCAACTTAAATCATGTTGATAAAGTGTTGTTGAGCTACCGGGTTGCAAAACCTTATACAAATGTTTTCTTAAAAGTATCCCTAAATGGAAAAGAAATAAAAAAAATAAAGAAGTTATATTTGCTTCCTGCGGAAATGGAAAGTCTCGAATTAACTAAAGATAATCTAGAAGCAGGCAAATTAACATTGGAGGTTCTTGATGTCTAAATTTATCTGTATCATTTGCCCAAAAGGTTGTCATTTAGAAGTGGATGACAATTTAAAAGTTACTGGTAACAGTTGTAAAAGAGGAGAAACTTATGGTATTAGTGAAGCAACCAATCCGGTTAGAATGGTTACTTCAACAGTAAAAATAAAGAGTGACTTCATTACAAGATTACCAGTCCGCACTGATCAGCCTATTCCAAAAAATAGAATATTTGATGTGATGGCAGAAATTAACAAAATTGAAGTTGTAGCACCAGTTAAGATTAAAGATGTTTTAATTGCCAATGTACTAGGATTAGGCTCAAATATTATCGCAACAAGGACCGTTGAAAAATAAATAACAAAAATGCCTCTGATTTGCTAGAGGCATTTTATTTTAGACGATAATCATAGATGTTTGTTAGAATATAAAATTCGATTTTTTTTAGATACGATTGGAAATGTGATTGCTTTTATCAACAAATAAACTCGCATATTAGTATCCTTAGTTCAAGATAATCTCACAAATATCAT
>JAAYBG010000048.1 GCA_012718985.1 Acholeplasmataceae bacterium | reverse complement strand
GGATTAAAAGTTCCCAAAAAAAGCACCAAGAAGCAGACAATAGTAACAGACGAGGGCAGTTGTATTAGGCTTAGACCAGAGCCTAGACCTAACCATATTTGGAGTTATGATTTTATGGATGACAAGACCGTAAATGGCAAGAAGATACGCTTTCTAAACATTTATGATGAGGGACGACATATGTGCATTGCTTCAATACCTCGCCGCAACTGGAAAGATAAAGCGGTTATACAAGCACTTGCTGATGCATTTATATTGCAAGGCGTGCCGGAATATCTTAGAAGTGATAATGGTCCCGAATTCACAGCAAATGAGGTCAAAAAATGGCTAAAGGAAACAGGTGTGACCACTATGTTCGTCGAACCCGGCAGCCCATGGCAAAACGGATATGTGGAGAGTTTTAATGCACGCATGAGAGATGAATTCTTAAACGGTGAGATATTTGGTAATATGTATGAGGTAGAAGTCTTAACCAGACGCTGGGTAAAAACATACAACGAAATTAGGCCACACATGTCACTGCGAGGCCGCGCACCACAAACAATAATCTATCCCGGCATAGCTTAACAAATATATGGGGACTTTGTCCCCAAACCCCTAAGGTTTATCGCTTTTAGTTTTCCAAGGAAATGAAAAAAGGAACAAGGTAAAACCTCATTCCCTCGCCAAACCTTGTTAGCCGCTCGGGTCGCACCTCTTAAGTTGCCCTATCCTGCCAACAAGTAAAAGCATAACCATTTTAACCAAGTAACAGACAAAAGTCAAATAAACGTTGACAAGCAATACACATAACGCTATACTATATTTGTCTAAACCGATATCCACTAACATTCATATTGGACTAAAAATCGGGGGCAGACCAATTAGTTATTGCTGATGAAAAACCAAAACCAGCAGCTAATAAGCACATGGATAATCCAGTAAAGGTATCCCAGCCCATTGCCAAAGCTAGAAAAACGATAATCGGCAACAGAGTAACAGACTCTTCGAAAATTCCAAATAAGGCTCCAAAAAGCATAAAAACAAGAATTATGGAGTAGATTAAAAGATACTTTCTCTTTTCAAATTTTTTAACTAAAAAACCGATTATGGAATTTAGTCCTTTTGTTTTATCAATAATATTGAAGGAACCACTCAAAATCAATAAAAAGAGTGAAATCACAATAATACTGATTCCGCTTTCACTACCTAAGGTTAGAAAAGGAGAAATTAGGAACTTTAAAAATGGATAACCTTTTCCTTCAAGGGGAACGTATGTCAAGTTTTCGTCAAAATATCCTTTGGGAATAATATAAGTCAGTCCATAGGATAGAATCATAAAGAAAACAAGAACAACACAAACGGTAATAAAGGAACGTTTGTTGATTTTAATTATTTTTTCTTCATCCATAGATTACTCCAAGATATCAATGTGATTATCCTTAATATATTTTTGATAAATTAATTCACCAACAACAGACCACTTAACACATTCACGAATATTCTTCGGTACAAAATAATATAGAGTGTTATGGTCGTAGATTTCAAAGTCTTCATTAGCTCCAAAAGGAATAGCAGGAATGGAATCTATCTTAAAAAGGATTTCTTTTTCTTCACCATTTATAGTGCCGATATATTGAACCCCTTGATGAGATAGGGTTGTAACTCCATTTCCAACAACAGTAAAGCCATGACCATTAGGATCAGGAAGTTTTAGGGTAACTTCACTTGTTAATAAGTAATTTGGATCATCAATATTTTTTTGCTCATATTCTTTTTGCCATAAATACCATAACTTAATATTTTTTGGAATTTTTGGATTATCAGTGACAAAGTCATAATATGGATTTAGTGTCACTTCAGTATGACAGGAAGAACAGGTAATTTTATCATCTGAGGCTTGATAAGTATATTCTTGATGGCAAACAGGACAACGATATAAAATATGCTCTAGCCCCTCAGCAAATCGTTTTCCTTTATACTTGACTCGATTTTTTTCTTGCCATTCGAATTCATCATAGTTGATTTCTGACAATAAACGTTGATAAATCTCTTTTACTGATAGTTCTTTTAGTTCAGCAGCACTAAAAACTTCACGATATGAAACTTCTACACGACCTTGTCGCCAAGTATTTGCCCATTTCGGAATCGAAAAATAAGCACCACTTATCTTCGATAAAACAACTTGGACACCCATTTTCTTAATTAATTTAGCCGTAGAAGGAATAATTGTTTCTAATTCGCCATAAGCACTCAATCTTCCTTCCGGAGAAAGACCTAAAATTCCTTTATTTTTGATTACTCGTGATATGCTTTTCATCGCACTAATATCTGGTTGAAATAAATATTTGGGAATTCCCCCTAAGTTTTTCAATAGCTTTCCTAAACGGTAATTACAGAAATAGTAATAAGCGATAACTGTATGTATTTTATTTTTAGGAAAATAAGGCAAAAAGGAAAACATGAAATCCAATTTAGACGGATGATTGAAAATCAAAATGCTAGGACGTTCAACCTTTGGCATATTTGTTTTATCTACCTTTACGCGAAAGCGAAGGACGAAATAAATTCTCATGAAAAAAGCTATTGTAGTATAAAGAAAACCATTTATTTTTTTGACTGGGCCTTGAAAATAAGCCATGTTGTATTTTTTATCCATCTTATCAAATATCCTCGATACTCTTTTGTTTAAAAGCCAATAAAGTAGAACCAGCAAAAGGATACTACCATAAGTAATTAATAAACCTAAAGCATTTTTTGTAGAAAAGAAATAAGCAACTAAAATGATAGGAATTAAAAAAATCATTAACCAGATGAAAGAAGCTCTGATGCTTCTATTAGTAAGATGAGTAACAATTTGCTTCCCATATTTCATCGATAATAGTGAAACAACAAAAATTCCGATGATTAATAACAAAGAAACTAAAAAATATCCATGAACAATAAAAGAACCAAAAGCAATACAAATAATTAGCGATGGAATTGTTCCCAATGTAGTTAATAGTGAGTATTTGATAAAATTGATTTTACTATTTGCCGCATGGTATGCTACCATTCCGTAGGGAATTGCTGGTACAAAGTACAAGGCTAAGATAAAAAGATAAAACCCTTCTCGTGGTTTCTTTTCCGGAATGGAACTCAATTTTTCTATTTGTTTTGAATTATATAATAAAGTAGGATTTGTTTTAAAAATGCGGACAAGAAAGTATACGACGGTGTTACCAATAAAGATACCGCCTAAGCAACTAACAAAACCAAGCCAAGGTCCACAAGTTAGTCCTGCTACGATTTGAATGGGTTGAGCAGGAATGATGGTTAATAAGACCTGAAAAGCATGAATAATAACAATAAAAAAATATCTCCAGAAACCATATTTGTTAATTTGTTCTTGTAAGGGAACAATATTATCAGTTTCAATAAAAAGACGAAATGGTTGGTATAGGTCGATACTTAAAAAAATTAATATTGCTATTAAAAAACCAACAACAATTAAACTGAAAAGCAATTTACTTAAACTTCTTATTTTATTTGTTTCTAACATTGTTTTATTCCTCATGGCATTAAAGATTATATCACAAAAAAAGAACTTTGTTAAGAGGAAAAGGGATAAAAAATCTAAGAGAAGAGTTGATGATGAAAATTATTTTGCTATAATAAGGTATTTATGGTATAATAGAAAAAAATAAGGAGAAAATTATGCAAATAGTTGAAATATCAAAGAAAAGAGACATTAAGAAATTCATCGACTTTCCCAATAAATTATACAAGGATAACCCTTATTTTGTTCCTTGTATTTTTCTTGATGAGATGAACAATCTGAATCCTAAAAAGAATCACGCATATCAATATGCAGAAACAAAGCTTTTCCTTGCTTATGAAGGGAAAAAAATTGTAGGTCGCATTTGTGGATTAATCAATCATGCCTACAATGAAAAGAAAAACGTAAATCAAATTAGATTTAATCGTTTTGATACTATTGATGATATTGAGGTTAGCAGAGCCTTAATCAATGCCGTTATGGATTGGGCAAGAAGTAGAGGAATTCATCAAATGATTGGTCCAATTGGCTTTAGCGATTTAGATAAACAAGGAATGCTTGTTGAAGGATTTGATGAAATGAGCAATTCTTTAACAATCTATAATCATGAGTATTATGTGAAGCACATGTTACAACTTGGTTTCCGTAAAGATGCTGACTGGGTAGAGTATCAAGTTCATACACCGAAAGAGATGAACGAAAGAATAAATCGTCTTGCTGAAGCAATCAAGAAAAGATATGGTTATCAAGTGGTTAAAATTAGAAATGCACGTGATGCAAAGCCTTATACTCATGCTGTTTTTGATTTAGTCAATGAAGCGTTTGAGCCATTATATGGTGTTGTTAAGCTGAATGAAGATCAAATCGAAGAGACGATTAAACAATTTATTACCTTGATTAATTTTGAATATTGCTACATCGTAACGGATAAAAATGACAAAGTGATTGGATTTGGTGCTTTAACTCCTTCTATAAATAAAGCATTGATTCGCTCACGCGGTCGACTTTTCCCTCTTGGAGCTTTAAGAATCTTAAGAGCAACAAAAAAAGGCGATGTATTGGATATGTATATTCTTGCTGTAAAACCAGAATATCAGAAATTAGGAGTTAATGCTCTGATTTTATGTGAAGGTATAAAAACGGCTATTAAAAACAAGGTGAAATATGCTGAAACAGGCCCAGAGTTAGAAACCAATAGCGATGTTCGTGATCAATGGAAAGAATTTGAGGCTCGACAACATCGTCGACGTCGTTCATGGATTATTGATTTTGAATAAACAAGTAGTGCCGTGGCAAGGTAAAACATTATCGTATTTTCAGTTATACAACAATATGGATTGAAAAAAATTAAAAAAATTTGGGAAGTAAAAACATCTTTTCCCAAATCGGTTTATTTGATTGCAATTGTAAT
>JAAYBG010000005.1 GCA_012718985.1 Acholeplasmataceae bacterium | reverse complement strand
TAACAATCCAAGCAGAATCGAAGAAATTTATGTTCTTGATAAGAATATGGAGTTTGTTTCCTTGGCTAAAAAGTATCATATAAAGTATACCGTTATTACTTCAAGTGAAATGAACAAAATGGTATCAGGAAATCATCAAGGAGTGGTTGCCTTAGTGAAAGATTATCATTACTATTCATTATCTGATATTGTGAAAGAAGATAAAAACTCGTTGATTGTTGCACTTGATGGTTTAGAGGACCCTCATAATTTAGGAGCAATTCTCAGGACTTGTGAAGCAGCTGGAATAGATGGGGTAATTCTTCCTAAAAAGAGAAGTGTGAAACTGAACAGCACGGTAGCAAAAGTATCAACAGGAGCGATTGAATATGTAAAAGTTGTTGAAGTGGTTAATTTAACGCAAACTCTAAAACAATTGAAGAACAAAGGATATTGGATTATCGGCGCTGAAAGAAGTTCAAAAAGTAGCAATATCTGGGAATTAAAATACGATATGCCCATTGTTTTGGTGATTGGTTCGGAAGGAAAAGGAATTTCTAGACTTGTAAAAGAAGAATGCGACTTTCTTGTAGAGATTCCAATGCAGGGAAAAATTAACTCTTTAAATGCCTCTGTAAGTACAGGAATAATGATTTATGAAATAAGGAGACAACAAAAATAATGATTTATAAATATAACGATTATGAATTGTTATATTTAATCTATGAAAAACAAGATGAAGCATTGGAACTGATGTTTAAAAAATATGAGTCTTTAATTAGAACAAGAATTAGAGACTTTCATATAAAAAGTAAAAACTATGATGATTTCTTTCAAGAGGGATTGATTATGTTGAAGATTGCCATTGAAACCTATGACATCTACGAAAGAAAGACATTTAATAAATATTTTGATTTAATCTTGCAAAGAAAAATTAGAGAAATTCTCACACGGGAAAGTAAATATTTTTATCATGTTGTCATTCAAGATAACATGGATTATTTGCTATCAGAGGTCAAAGAAACAACCTTTAAAATTGAAGAAAATTGGAAAGTAGGTTTAACCGCACTGGAAAAGCAAGTTTTTGAAATGATGTATGAAAGTAAAAAAGATATTTCTCAGATAGCAAAGGAAATTCTCTGTGATGAAAGAAAAATTTATAATGCTATTTATCGGGCGAAGAAAAAAATTCGTCGAGTGATAACTCATAGCAATCGATCGTAGAAAATACCGATTTATTTCTTGACAATGATATCATATTTTGGTAAAATAATAGGTAGTTTTGGAAAGGGAAGGCTATGAGAGAGAAAGTAATTTTGGTATGTGAAGAGTGTTTGTCACGTAACTATACTGTTAATCGAAATAAACTAACTAATCCTAATCGAATGATTATTAAGAAATTTTGTAAGAAATGCAATAAGCATACAGTTCACAAGGAAACAAAGTAGGAGGAAGAACTCATATGGCTGAGAAAAAAGAAAAAAATAATAATGGAATTTTGTCCATATTTACAAAAGAATATAAGTACGAAGGAATTATTTTATTGGCGTTATCGCTGATTGCTCTTGTTTTAGGAACAATGGTATTAATTGGCGAAACAAGTCAAGGGGCAAGTGGTTTAGTAATCAATAAGGATATTTTCTTAATTGGTGATTACCCAAAAGCGTTTGCTTGGATTTTAATTATTCTTGGTGCTGTTTCCCTAGTATTAGCTGCATGGCCATTTTATAAACCTTCTATCAGTGAAATAAAAAGAGTGTCATGGCCTAATCGTGGAACATTATTAAAGAATACGGCAACAGTTTTTGCTTTTATTCTAGTATTATCAATATTCTTTATTTTTTCTGATTGGATTTTCGGATATGTTGTCGAATTATTCGGATGGCTATCTAATAAACTATAATAAGGCATGACAATGGAAGAACGCGCATGGTATATAGTACAAACCTATTCAGGATTAGAAAATGCCGCTAAGAAGAATCTTGAACGAAGAGTAGAATCGATGGGAATGAGCGATTTGGTTTTCAACGTCTTAGTTCCTGAAGAAAAAATTATAGAAAAAAAGAAAAACGGCGAATTAAAAGAAGTTTTTGTAAAACCATTTCCTGGGTATGTTTTTATTGATATGATTGTTACCGATGAATCATGGTTTATGGTTAGAAATACACCAATGGTTACCGGTTTTCTTGGTTCTTCTGGAGGTGGGGCAAAACCTGTTCCTCTACCTGAAGAAGAAATCGCCCCTATTTTAAAACTTTGTGGCATTACAACAGAAAAGACATTTGCTGGTAAGGTCGGTGACAAGGTGAGAATTGGAGCGGGAACATTTACTGGTCAAGAAGGTGTAATTGATACTATCGATTACCAAAAAGGAACACTAACGGTTTTAATTTACGCTTTTGGTCGGGCAACACCAACAGAATTAACGTTTAATGAAGTGTTACTTTTATAAAAAATTAAATCTCTAGTTATCTAGAGATTTTTTATTGATGATAAAGGATTGCAATTTTTATCAAAAAGTAGTATTATATCTTTATTGAAGGAGATATTCAAATGGCTGATTACAACAATATTTTAAGTAAAATTGTAAAATTACAAGAAAGATATCGTGTTAAAGGAGCGAGCATTGTTGTCGCTGATTCCTCAAAAATATTATTTTCTGAACATAATGGCTTTGCTGATTTCTATGGAGAAAGAAATGTAGATGATGCCACTAAATTTAAAATCGGTTCTATCACAAAAGTCTTAACTGCGATATCCATTATGCAATTGGTGGAAGAAGAGTTAATTCATTTAGATGCAGATATTCGTGAATATATTCCTGAATTCACAATAAAAAACAGGTTTGATAATTATAAAATCACGATAAGAAATATATTAACCCATCGTTCTGGTATTCCAAGCGATAATTTTGAGATTATGCTTGCGAAAGAAATGAAAGACTATAATGATATTATCGGTTATTTAGCTAATCAATACTTAATTGCTCCTCCAGGAAAGATGCTTGCTTATTCGAACTTAGGTTATACGTTGTTAGGAATTGTGATTGAACGAGTAAGTAAGAAAAAATACATCGATTATGTACAAAGGAACATCTTTAATCCTTTAGGAATAGAAGCAAATTTTATTTGCTCTCCTGAAGATTTCCGCCAACATAAGTATGAATTATCACGCTCTTATAATAGCTTAGGAGAAGAAAAAGAAGATTATGTCAGCACTATTATTCCTGCAGGTTCTAATACTTATATGAGTGCAATTGATTGCATTAAAATTGCTCAGATGTTTTTAAATGGAGGCCGACTTGGTAGCAAGCGAATTTTAAAAACAGAAACCGTGGCAATGATGTTAGAAAAACCAGATTTTGCGGATGAAGAAGGATATAAAATGGGATTGGGACTGGCGTTTAACCAATATCAATTTCCAGGCATGGGTGATGTAATAGGTCATTCAGGGGGAACTATCTTTCATTTTTCCCAAATGGTATTTATACCAGAACAAGGAATAGCTGCTGTTATGCTAACTAACTCAACAAATGGAGCTAATTTCATTCGCAGAGTATTTCCTTCACTATTGGAAGTTTTCTTACAAGAAAAAGGATTTAAGAAACCAGTGGTTAGAAAAACAAAAAAGACATATTGTACTTTTAGAGTAGAAGAATATACGGGTATCTATCCAACCTTAATAAGACCGTTTTACATTTTTTATAAGAAGTCTTTGTATCTAAAGGTAGGATTTATCCGTATGAAAATGTTCTTGAAAAACAATAATTGGTTTGATTTAAAGCCAAAAGGGTGTTCTATTTTCTTCGGTCAAGCATTAAAACACTTTGAAATAAAAATCGAAAAAGATATCCTAACATTAAAAAGAAATTATAAAAATGGTCAATGTGATATTCAAAGTATGGGTGTTAAAGTAAAACCTTTCGACATTTTACCTACTTGGCTAATGGCTTGTGGCCGCTATGCAAGCCTTACAGATCCTAAACGCAGTGTGGCGAATAGGATAAAACTATTTATTAAAGATCAATTTTTGATGGCTAAATTAAGCGGAGGCATGGCGAGAAATCGAATCCATGTATTAGGAACAGTAAACGAAACTGAAGCCATCATCTTAGGGTATGGTCGTGGCACTTCAGAAACAGTTTTTATCGGTAATAAAATGTTGACATATATGGGAAGTAAATTTGTTCGTGAAAGTAGTTTTAAAACTTTCTTGCGTCGAAGTAAACTGGATAAATTAGGAACATCAATAAAAAATATCTTCAGTAAAAAGAAGAAATAAATAATAAATAAATAAATCCATTCCTAGTGTTTATAGGAATGGATTTTACTAGAGGAAGGGTTAAATTGTATATGCAAATAAAAGTAATGACATTTAATATCCAACATGGGCGAGATTTTATCAAGCGCGATATTAATCTTCCTATGATGGCTGATGTAATTCGTAACCAACAAGCGGATATTATTGGATTAAATGAAGTAAGGGGAAAAGGAGCCCACGTTGATTATCAAGAACAAGCACAAATAATCGGAGAAGATTTGGGCTTTTATTATTATTTTGGTAAGGCGATTGACTTGCCTCAGGGGCCATATGGAAATGCCCTTGTTTCTCGTTTTCCCCTTACAGAAATGGAAACAATACTCATTCCGGATCCTGAAATTAAAGATGAAAAAGTGCTTTGTTATGAAACACGCTGTATCATAAAAGCGAAAATTGTTGAACTAAATCTAACGGTATTAATATCTCATTTTGGTTTAGCTCAAAGTGAACAAAGGAATGCAACTAGAACTCTTATTGAAGAATTGAAAAAAATAGAAGGACCTTGTATCTTTATGGGGGATTTAAACATGACACCTGAAGATGAAAAGATTAAACAGATTGAGGAATATCTAACAGATGTAAGTGTTAAATTAAAAGGAAATAAACTTAGTTTTCCTTCTGTAAATCCAGAGCGAAAAATTGATTATATTTTTGGTAATGAGTTTATTGAGATTGTAAGAGCGGAAATACCAGAAATAGTCGCTTCAGATCATTTTCCTCATACTGCAATCGTTAGAATAAAAGATAAAAAATGAATTGACTTCATTTGAGAAATGTAGTATAATAATTCAGCGTGCGTTAAACACGTATACTATTTTATCATCAGTGGGAGAGCAAAGCTCTTTATACCACATCACGGACAAAAAGGAGGTGCGTCTCGTGGCTGCGAAAAAAATTACGAAAGTCGTTAAGTTACAATTGGCGGCAGGAAAAGCTACTCCAGCTCCACCAGTTGGACCAGTATTATCACCTACAGGTATTAATACCCAACAATTTTGTCTTCAATTCAACGAGAAGACAAAGGAATTAGCTGGATACAAAGTTCCCGTTATTGTTACTGTTTACGAAGATCGTTCATTTACTTTCGTCACAAAGACTCCACCAGCATCAGACTTATTGAAGAAAGCTGCTGGAATTGAAAGTGGTTCATCAAATCCTAAGAGAACTAAGGTAGCAACTGTTCCTTATGAAAAAGTGCTTGAAATTGCCAAGACAAAATTGAATGATTTAAGTGCTTATACACCAGAGGCAGGAGCAAAGATTATTGAAGGAACCGCAAGACAAATGGGAATTGTTGTTGAAAAGTAAAATCTAATCAACGAAGTTTCTAAACTACTAATAAGTTGTTATAAATACAACTTAAACTGTGGAAGGAATTTCCGTTATACCACATTTAAGGAGGAAAAAAATATGGCTAAAAGAGGCAAAAAGTATTTGGAAGCTGCCAAGTTAATTGACAAAACTAAGCGCTATCCAATCGAAGAAGCTGTAGAATTGGTTAAAAAGACAAGTATTACTAAATTTGATAGTACGGTTGAAGTGGCTTTTAAAATGAACCTAGATCCTCGTAAAGCAGAACAAAATTTACGTGGAGCAATCGTGTTACCACATGGAACGGGGAAAACTCGTACTGTGTTGGTGTTAACTAAGATTCCTGATAAACAAAAAGAAGCGCAAAATGCTGGAGCTGACTTTGTTGGCGATGCTGAGTTTATCGAGAAGATTAAAGGCGGATGGTTTGATTTTGACATCATCGTTGCAACCCCAGATATGATGGGTGAATTAGGAAAAATAGGTAAGATTTTAGGTCCTAAAGGATTAATGCCAAACGCAAAAACCGGTACCGTTACTACTGATTTAGAAAAAGCTGTTGCTGAAATTAAAGCGGGTAAGGTTGAATACCGTGTTGATAAAACAGGTAATATTCAAGCACTAGTTGGTAAAGCTAGTTTCGATAATGAAAAACTTGCTGAGAATATCAAGACTATTTGTCAAGTGCTTGTTAGGAATAAACCAGCTACAGTAAAAGGCGTATATATTAAAAATGTCGCCATTTCTACAACCATGGGGCCTGGAGTTAAGGTTGCTCTAGACTCAATGTTAAATTAATCAACCTAAAAAAATAATAAAATAGTTAATACGTTTTAATTGCTGTAGACAGTAGGTGCAGAAATGCTTAATTTCCTACCGAGGTTAAAGAGTTTTTTTACCTTTTTCTGTCTATTGAAAAAGGTTTTTATTTTCCAGGAGGTGAAAGAATGAAAGAAGCAACATTAAAAATTAAAATTGAACAAGTCCAAGAAACGTTAAAAAGATTTCAAGATGCTAACGCTGCTGTTCTTGTTAATCCAATTGGTTTAAATGTAGCTGAAGTTTCTGACCTACGTAATCAGTTATATCAAGAAGGTATTGAAATGAAAGTTATTAAGAATAACATTCTTCGTCGTGCTGCTACTGAAGCTGGTTATGAGGGTATTCAAGAGCATTTTGTTGGGCCAAGCGCTGTTGCTTTCTCGAAAGATGCCACAATTGCATCGAAAATAATTTATGATTTTGCTAAGAAAAACGATAAACTGAAAGTAAAAGGCGGAATTATTGACGGCAAATTCATGGATGCAAAGGATTTAAAAGTGTTTGCAGGATTACCAAACAAACAAGGTATGCTTGCAATGTTGTTGAGTGTTCTACAAGCTCCAATTCGCAACTTAGCGTGTGCGGTTAAAGCTGTAGCAGAAAAAGAAGTGTAAAATTTAAACAGGAGGAAAAATATAATGGCAAAAATTAATGTGCAAGAATTTTTAGAATCTTTAAAAGAAATGTCTGTTTTAGAATTAAATGAATTAGTAAAAGCAATTGAAAATGAATTTGGTGTTACTGCTGCCGCTGTGGCCGTTCAAGGTGCTGCACCTGCAGAAGCAGTTGATGAAGGACCATCAACTGTAAACGTAATCTTAGCCGAATTTGGACCAAATAAGATTGCAGTCATCAAAGTTGTCCGCGAAATCACTGGCTTACCATTAAAGGAAGCTAAAGATTTAGTTGATGCTGCTCCAAAAGCAGTTAAAGAGGGCATTGAAGTTGATGAAGCTAATGCTATTAAGGCTAAATTAGAAGAAGCCGGCGCTGTTGTTCAAATTAAATAATTTAAAAACAGATGAATGTGAGCACAATTTAAAAATTGTGCTCTTTTAGATGTGGAAGATACCCATCATGAAAATAATAAAAAAATGATTGCATTGGTAAGTCGTTTGTATTATAATACATCATACGTAGGAGATATTTATGAGTCACTATTATACAAATGATAGCAGCCTGGTTTCAGAGGAGAGAATCATAGAATATACATTTCGAAATACAAAAGTAAGCCTATTCTCTGATTTGGGTGTTTTTAGTAAAGATCGCGTAGATTTCGGAACGAATGTTTTGTTGAATAATTTACCAGATTTTCCTAAAGAATCGAGAATTCTTGACCTCGGTTGTGGTTATGGAATTATCGGCATTGCAATTGCTAAAAGTTATCCTGATGTTTGGGTAGATATGATTGATGTGAATAAACGGGCTATAGAACTTGTAAAAAAGAGTATTAAACACAATCGTGTTTCTCGTGTAAATGTCTATGAAAGCGACTTGTATGCTGCAATTAATCAAAAATATGATTATATTATCACCAATCCACCGATTAGAGCGGGTAAGGAAACCGTTCATAAAATTATTGAAGATAGCATTCTTTATTTAAATGAAAAAGGAATGTTTTGGGCAGTGATTCAAAAAAAACAAGGAGCTCCATCTTTTATAGACAAGATGGAAAATGTTTTTGGAAATGCCCAAAAAAAGTGCAAAAAAAATGGCTACTATGTAGTGTTTAGTAGGAAAAATTAAATAAGCAATGAATTCAATTGAGAGCAATTCACCTTATTATTAAAAAGGAAGATAACTCTCGATTTTTTCTTTTTTTACATCTTAAAAATTTATGTTGACAACTTGACTAAATTATGTTAAAATATCAAAATGCGGTAGAATGTGATAAAAATAAATATTATTTAAATTACTTTGCTTAAAAACTGTGAGGTGTAATATTTTGAGCTACAAAAATATTGTTTATGGAAAAAATATTGAAAGAAGAAATTATTCTCGAGTACAAACCAATGTTGAATTACCTAATCTAATTGAAATACAAACAAAGTCATTTGATTGGTTTGTTCGCGAAGGAATTGAAGAATTATTTAACGAAATTTCTCCAATTCGTGATCATGGTGAAAAGTTAGAATTGTATTTTAAAAACTTTGAGTTCGATGAACCTAAGTACACAATTTCAGAAGCAAAAAGAAATCTTACTAACTATTCTCGCCCTTTAAAAGCAGATGTTAGTCTAGTTTCCAAAGAAACTGGAGAAATCAAAGAACAGAAAATCTTTTTAGGCGAATTTCCAATCATGACACCATGGGGAACTTTTATTATTACTGGGGCTGAAAGAGTAGTAGTAACACAGATTATTCGTTCTGCTGGAGCTTTTTATTCTAAAAGTATTGATAAGAAAACCGCACAGGTACAATATTACGGTCAAATTATTCCTACTCGTGGAGCATGGATTGAATTTGAAATGGGTAGTAGAAATATTTGGTATGCAAAACTTGATCGCTCGAAGAAAATTCCCCTTACTACATTTTTAAGAGCAATGGGATTGAACTCAAATAAGAATATAACTGAATTATACGATCCATTTGGAAAATCTGAGTATTTATCAAATACCTTTGATAAAGATGAAACATTTGGTTCTGATGATGCTTTAGAGCAATTATATGATAAGTTACGTCCTGGCGAAAAAGCAAATCCAGAAGGTGCAAGAAATTATCTTGCAAGTCGTTTATTTGAAATTAGAAGATATGATTTAGCAAGTGTAGGTCGTTATAAAGTTAATAAAAAGCTAGATGTCTTACAAAGAATATACAATATGGGTTTAAATACTTGCTTATTTGCCAGTGATGTTATTGATCCAAACACAGGAAAAGTAGTATTTGCTAAAAACCAAGTAATCGATGCAAAAGTAATGAATTATTTAGAAAACCATCGCGAGTTGTATAGAAAGACATTTACTTATGAACAAATGTTGGAAGGAAATAGTGTTATCCTTGAAGTCCTTGATGTTTGCCATGAAAAAGATAAAGACAATCCGATTAGATTAGTTGGAAATAATCAAGATGAAGAAGTTTGTCATGTAACTTTATCGGATATTCTAGCTGCAGTCAGTTATTTTATCAACCTTCATGAAGGCGTTGGACGTACAGATGACATTGACCATTTAGGAAATAGACGTTTGCGTTTAATTGGCGAATTATTACAAAATCAATTCAGAATTGGTCTAACTAAAATGGAAAAGAATGTTAAGGATAGGATGTCTACATCTAATGATACTAAAGCAATTGTTCCTCAAAATTTGATTAATATCCGCACCCTGACATCCTCAATTAGAGAGTTTTTTGGTAGCAGTCAATTATCGCAATTTATGGACCAAATTAATCCATTGTCGGAATTAACCCATAAACGCCGTTTATCGGCTCTAGGTGCTGGTGGTCTAACAAGAGATCGCGCTGGATTTGAAGTGCGTGATGTTCACGTATCTCACTATGGTCGAATTTGCCCAATTGAAACACCGGAAGGTCAAAATATCGGCTTGATTAACTCGCTTGCCACTTATGCGCGTGTGGATAAATATGGGTTCATTGAAACTCCATATTTAAAAGTAATCCAAGCGGAAGATGGCAGAACATTGGTATCAAATGATCCTGATGATGTAATCTATCTCACTGCTGATCGTGAAGAAGATTATTATATTGCTCAAGCCAATACAGAAGTAAATGAACAATATGAAATTATCGAACAAAAGGTTACTGCTCGTCATATGGGAGAGACGTTAGAAATCGGTAAAGAAAAAATAGATTTAATTGATGTATCACCAAAACAAATTGTTGCTGTATCGACAGCTTGTATTCCTTTTTTGGAACATGATGATGCAAACCGAGCTTTAATGGGTGCGAACATGCAACGACAAGCAATTCCGCTACTAAAACCAGAAGCAGCATTTGTTGCTACAGGAATAGAAGCAAAAGCAGCAAAGATTCAGGAGTTGCAGTGATTGCTGAAGAAGCTGGATTTGTTGAGTATGTAGATGCTTTAAAGATTGTTGTTAAAGAAACAAGCGGAAATATTCGTGAATATAAATTAATTAAATATGAGCGTTCAAATCACAGTACTTGTGTCAACCAAAGACCAATCGTGAAAAAAGGCGAGTTTGTTAAAAAAGGCGATGTTTTAGCTGATGGTCCATCAATGGATCGCGGTGAAATGGCTTTAGGACGAAATGTCGTTATTGCTTTCATGACATGGAATGGTTACAATTATGAAGATGCTGTTGTCATGAGCGAACGTTTAGTACAAGATGATGTTTATACTTCTATTCATATTGAAAAGCACGAAGTAGAGGTGCGAGATACTAAATTAGGAAAAGAAGAGATTACCAGAGAACTTGATGACCGTAAGGAAGCTATTGCTAACCTTGATGAATACGGGATTATTCGTTTGGGTGCGGAAGTAAAAGAAAATGATATTCTTGTCGGTAAAGTAACACCAAAAGGCCAGACAGACCCAACTCCAGAAGAAAGGTTGTCACGAGCCTTATTTGCTGATAGTTCAAAAGAGGTAAGAAATACATCATTAAAAGTTCCTCATGGAGGAGGAGGAATTGTTCATCGAATTGAGCATTTCCGACGCAAAGATGGTGATGAATTACCACCATCGGTTAATGAATTTGTAAGAGTATTTATCGTTCAAAAACGTAAGATTACAGAAGGCGATAAGATGGCAGGTCGTCATGGTAATAAAGGTGTTATTTCCAAAATTTTACCTCAAGAAGATATGCCATATATGGAAGATGGAACGCCAATTGATATCATGTTGAATCCACAAGGTATTCCGTCTCGGTTAAATATTGGCCAAGTACTTGAAATTCATTTGGGTATGGCGGCTCAAAAATTAGGTATTCATATCGCAACACCGGTATTTGATGGTGTTAGATCAGATGATCTAGCAGAAATCATGAAAGAAGCTGGTATGAATGAAGATGGTAAGACGGTTTTGATTGATGGTAGAACAGGAAGACCATTTGATAATCGTATTTCTGTTGGTGTTATGTATATGATTAAGTTGGCCCATATGGTCGATGATAAATTACATGCTCGTAGTGAAGGACCATATGCACTGGTAACGCAACAACCAATGGGTGGTAAAGCTCAAAATGGTGGTCAAAGATTTGGTGAAATGGAAGTATGGGCACTAGAAGCTTATGGTGCTGCCTATACCTTACGGGAAATGTTAACCATCAAATCAGATGATATGGTTGGAAGAAACAAAGTGTATAAAGCTATCGTTGATGGTGAAGATATTCCTGCTCCAGGTATTCCTGAAGCCTTTAGAGTTTTGATTAAAGAATTACAGGGATTAGGAATTAGCATCAAGTTAATTGACAATGAAACAGGAGAAGATGTAGCAAATATGAGCTTGGTCGAAGAACTTGCTCTTGCTACTAAAACTAAGAAAGCTAATTAATAGCAGCGTATCTTTTTTAAAAAAATTTGAGGTGATAATTTGAATAATAAAAAGAAATATAGTTATATACAAATGAGTATAGCATCTCCTGAAGAAATAAGAAGTTGGAGTTATGGTGAAGTTAAAAAGCATGAAACCATTAACTATCGAACTTTAAAACCTGAACGTGATGGTTTATTTTGTGAAGTAATTTTTGGCCCAACAAAGGATTATCAATGTTCTTGTGGAAAATCTAAGAGATCTTCTAAGCTTGAAACAAGATGCGATCGTTGTGGTGTAGAATTAACGGAAAGCAAAGTTCGTCGTGAACGAATGGGTCACATCGAATTAGCTGCACCAGTAGTTCATACTTGGTTTTTACGCAACAGTCCTAGTAAGATAGCATTGATGTTAGACATGAAAACAAAAGAAGTAGAAGATATTGTTTATCTGGCTTCCTATATAGTTGTTGATCCGGGTTCAATTGAAAGCTTACAAAAAGGAAGAATTCTTTCCGAACAAGAGTGTAGTGTTTATCAACGCCAATATGGTAGTTCTAAATTTAAAGCCCTAACTGGTGCAGAAGCAATTAAAAAATTGTTAAAAGATTTAGATTTAAAAGAGATTATTACTGAATTAAGAGCGGAATTAAAAACAGCTACGAAACAAAGGCGGGAAAAATTGATTAAACGTCTTGAGGCTGTTGAAGCGTTTTATAAATCGGATAATAAACCAGAATGGATGGTTATGGATGTTATTCCTGTACTACCTCCTGATTTAAGACCAATGGTTCAACTAGATGGTGGGCGTTTTGCTACTACTGACTTGAATGATTTATATCGCCGTATTTTGAATAGAAATAATCGACTACGTAAACAGTTCGAACAAAGAGCTCCAGGATTAATTACTAAGAACGAAAAACGTATGCTGCAGGAAGCAGTAGATGCTTTGATTGATAATGGAAAACGAAACAAAAAAGTAGTTGTTGAAAAGAAAAGACCGCTAAAATCATTGTCCGATTTATTACGAGGAAAGCAAGGACGGTTCCGTCAAAACTTACTGGGTAAGCGAGTAGACTATTCAGGGCGTAGCGTTATCGTTGTCGGACCAGATTTACAAATGTATCAATGTGGTATTCCTCGGGAAATGGCTTTAATTTTATTTAAACCATTTATTATCAATGCGATTATTAAACAAGATCAAGAGAATCAAGATAACAATGCAACTAAAATAAATGTTAAAAAAGCAAAAGAAATGATCGATGAAGGTCATCCAATTGCAATGACGCAACTAGAAAAGATTATTGTTGAGCATCCAGTTTTATTAAACCGGGCTCCAACATTACATCGACTTGGTATTCAAGCATTTGAACCAAAATTAGTAGAAGGAAAAGCAATTCGCTTACATCCACTGGTTACTACAGCATTCAATGCCGATTTTGATGGTGACCAGATGGCTGTTCACGTACCTTTGTCACAAGAAGCACAAGCAGAAGCGAGATTATTGATGTTAGCATCAAAAAATATCTTAGCTCCAAAAGATGGAAAACCAATCGTTACTCCATCACAAGATATGGTTTTAGGAAACTATTATCTAACAATTGAAAAGTCTGGAGAAAAAGGAGAAGGGCGAGTATTCAAAGATGTTAATGAAGCGGAAATGGCTTATGAAAATGGTGAAATTACCTTCCATTCACGAATTGTTTTATCGCCAAAATCATTAAATAATCCTCATTTTACTCCAGAACAATTAAATAAATACATTATTACTACTTATGGTAAAATTGTTTTCAATAGTATTTTTCCTCAAGAACAGCCGTACATTCCTTATGTGAATGAAGCAACTATTGAAAATCTGACTAAGGGGCTTCCGGAAAAATATTTTATTGAAAAAGGAGTAAATATCAAAAAGTATTTACAAGAAAACAACCAAGATTTGCCTCATCCATTTAAGAAAAAATTCTTGAGTCAAGTGATTGCTGAAGTATTCAAGCAATTTAAATTGTCAGAAACTTCAAAAACGCTAGACAAAATGAAGGACCTTGGTTTTAAATATTCAACCATTGCTGGTATTACTGTAGCTGCATCAGATATCAATGTAATTAGTACTAAAGCAAAGGTTCTTGCCGAAGCGGAAGAAAAAGTCAGACGCTATGATACTTACTATCATCGTGGTTTAATGACAGCATCCGAACGAAGAACCAATGTAATCAATGTTTGGAAAGAAACAAAGGAAACGTTAGAAGAAGATATTAAAAACGAAGTTAACGAGAAATGTATCGATAACCATATCTATATGATGAGTGATAGTGGTGCCAGAGGTAGTATTTCCAATTTCGTTCAATTATCAGGTATGCGTGGTTTAATGGCTAAACCAAACAATGAAACTATCGATATTCCTATTCGTTCTTCCTTCAGAGAAGGACTAACTATGTCGGAATTCTTTATTTCTACCCATGGAGCACGAAAAGGATCGACGGATACAGCTTTAAAAACTGCAGAATCAGGATATTTAACACGACGTTTAGTCGATGTTAGTCAAGATGTTATAGTTGTTGAAGATGACTGTAATACGGATAAAGGAATGTGCACAACTGCTTTAGTAGCGGAAGATGGTCGTGTAATTGTGCCATTATTAGACCGAATTATTGGTAGGTATACTAATAAAGCGGTTATTGATCCACAAACAAACGAAATAATCATAGGTGCCAATGAATTTATCACGGAAAGTATCGCTAATACTATTGTAAAAAGCGGAATTAAAGAAGTGTATATTCGAACTTTGTTAACTTGTAATTGCAAGAATGGAGTTTGCGTTAAATGTTATGGTTCTGATCTATCAACGGGTGAAGTTGTAGAAAGAGGCGAAGTTGTTGGTGTTATTGCTGCTCAATCAATCGGAGAACCGGGTACACAATTAACCATGAGAACATTCCACTCTGGTGGTGTTGCTGGTGATGATATTACTCAAGGTCTTCCTCGTATTCAAGAATTATTTGAGGCGCGTGAACCAAAAGGTAAAGCAATAATTTCCGAAATTGATGGCGTTGTTGTTTCGATTAAACCAGAAGTTTCAAATCGATTTGAAATCATCATTCGCAATAAAGATACACAAGAAGAGAAGAAATACTTGACAGATAGTGGAAAAGTCGTAATAGTTCGCGAAAAGAGCAATGTAAAAGCAGGAGATAAGTTAACAGAAGGGTTAATTCATCCTCGTGAATTGTTAAGAGTTGGAACAGTTGAAGATGTTGAAAAATATATTTTGAAGGAAGTACAAAAAGTATACCGATCTCAAGGTGTAGATATTTCCGATAAACATATTGAAATAATCATTAAACAAATGTTGCAAAAAGTGGTTGTCGTTAATGAAGGAGAAACGGATTTATTACCAGGTAGTTACATCTCTAAGAGTGAATTATATGGTTATATGGAAGAGTGTATTAACAAGGGTAAAATTACACCGATTATAAAACCAGTATTACTCGGCATTACAAGAGCTTCTTTAAAATCTGACTCGTTCTTATCAGCAGCTTCATTCCAAGAAACAACAAGAGTATTGACAGAAGCGGCAATTCGCGGCAAAAAAGATTACCTAGAAGGGTTAAAGGAAAATATCATTATTGGTGGCTTAATTCCTGCTGGTAGTGGTATTGCTTTTGCTGATATCTTGAAACACGAACCTGAAAAAGAAGAAGAAAAAGAATAGATGGAATCCCCATCTATTTTTTACGTGGGCAAAAACTCCTTGAAAAAAACAGCGCACTGTGGTAAAATGGCACTATCTTGTAATTTAAGGAGAAAGACACATGTTTGGAAAAAGAAGCGATGGGAAAAAGATTAAGGGATTAAGCCCTATAAATAGAATAATCCCTCATATTATGAGTGCACGACATGATTCGCAAAATCTTTTTAAATATGAATTACAATGCGAATCTTTAGATGAATTTATTGCGAAAGAAAAAGAAAAAGAAAATACGATTAATTATATGCATATTATCATTGCTGGAGTTGTTCGTTTGTTTGCTCTAAGACCGCAATTAAATAGATTCGTTATGAATGGAAGAGTGTTTAAACGCAAAAATATAATGGTTTCTTTTGTTGTGAAAAAAATGCTGCGCGATGATGTGGAGGAGACAACAGTAAAATTAGAATTTACTGGAAAAGAAGATATTTATCAAATAAAAGAAAAAATTGATGATGCTATCAAGGCAAATAGCAATATAAAAGCTGTTAACAAAACCGATAAACTTGCTAAAATCCTTACTGCAATTCCTAATTTTTTGATTAAATTAGCAGTAGGTACTTTAAAGTGGATGGATAAACATGGCATGTTACCGAAAAAGATTATCGCAGCTAGTCCTTTTCATACTTCAATATTTATAACAAATTTAAAATCAATTAAGACAGATTACATTTATCATCATCTTTATGATTTTGGCACTACAGGAATTTTTATCAGCATGGGAAAAGAAAAAATGCAAGCAGTTGTCGATAAAGAAGGGAATATTGTTCCCAAAAAAGTGATGACCCTTGGTGTTGTCACAGATGAACGCTTCTGTGATGGTTTATACTTTGGTAATTCTTTGAGATTATTAAAAAGGATTTATGAAAATCCAAATGTTTTAAAAGAAGGATTAGAACATATTGTTGAGGATATAAAATAAAAACTTGACAAAAATAAAAAAAAGTGTATAATAATATAGGTTTTATGAATACTAGTTTTGGTTATGCCAAAACTTATATTTATGCAATATTGAAACGCCCGGAAATGTGGTAGTATTAGTGAAAGGAGGAAACATAATGCCAACTATAAGTCAATTAATTCGCAAACCCCGTGAGTCAAAAAAGAAAAAGTCAAAGTCACCTCATTTAGGAATTGGATTTAATAGTTTAAAGAAACGCTATACCGAAGTTCAGGCTCCACAAAAAAGAGGAGTTTGTACCAGAGTACAAACGATGACACCGAAGAAACCTAACTCGGCTATTCGTAAATATGCCCGTGTACGTTTATCTAACGGAATTGAAGTTACTGCTTATATTCCAGGAATTGGACATAAGTTACAAGAACATAGTGTTGTGTTAATACGTGGTGGACGTGCAAAGGATTTACCAGGAGTACGTTATCATATCATTCGTGGGACACAAGATGCTACTGGTGTAGAGAATCGCAAACAAGCCAGAAGTAAATATGGTGCTAAAAGAAAATAATTTATTATAAATTGAAAGGAGGAATGAAAAATGCCACGTAAAGGACATATTCCAAAAAGAAAAGTTTTACCGGATCCATTATACAATTCACCAATCGTGACTAGATTAATCAATAGTATCATGCTTGATGGTAAAAAAGGTATCGCACAACAAATACTTTATGGTGCTTTTGAAAACATCGAAAAGAAAACTGGACGTCCAGCTCTTGATGTGTTTAATGAAGCCTTAGCAAATATTACTCCGCAACTTGAAGTTAAAGCCCGCCGTATTGGTGGTGCCAATTACCAAGTTCCAGTGGAAGTAAAACCCGATAGAAAAATGACTCTTTGTTTGAGATGGTTAACTCAATACTCAAGACTAAGAAGAGAAAAAACAATGGAAGAAAGATTAGCCAATGAAATTATGGACGCCGCTAACGGTGTTGGTAATGCAGTTAAGAAACGCGATGATACTCATCGTATGGCTGAATCTAACAAAGCCTTCGCACATTATCAATGGTAGAAAGGAGTTAATGTATGCCTCGTGATATATCTTTAGAAAAGACGAGAAACATAGGCGTTATGGCCCATATTGATGCTGGTAAGACGACAGTTACAGAAAGAATACTATTTCATACTGGAAAAATCCATAAAATGGGCGAGACTCATGATGGAGCAGCGCAAATGGACTGGATGGAACAAGAGATAGAACGTGGTATTACAATAACTTCAGCTG
Organism: Acholeplasmataceae bacterium; assembly: GCA_012718985.1. Classification (GTDB taxonomy): domain Bacteria; phylum Bacillota_I; class Bacilli_A; order ML615J-28; family CAG-698; genus JAAYBG01. The sequence goes on along the minus strand of JAAYBG010000005.1, from coordinate 43,405 downwards.
CTACAACAGCTTATTGGAATGGACATCGTATAAATATCATTGATACTCCAGGACATGTAGATTTTACTGTTGAAGTTAGCAGGTCTTTAAGGGTTCTTGATGGAGCAATTACAGTATTGGATGCTCAGGCAGGTGTCGAACCACAAACAGAAACCGTTTGGCGCCAAGCAACAGAATACAAAGTTCCTCGCATTGTTTTCGTTAATAAAATGGATAAGACAGGAGCAGATTTCAATTTTTCCACACAAAGTTTACATAAAAGATTGGGTGCTAATGCTCATCCAATTACTATTCCTATTGGAGCTGAAGCGAATTTTGATGGAATTATTGATATTGTTACGATGAAAGCCTATCATTATTCAGGTGATGAATTTGAAACTAATGTTGAAATACCGATTCCTGATCATTTAGTAACAGAAGCAAATAACCGCCATGAAGGATTGATTGCTGCTGTTGCTGATTTTGATGATGATTTAATGATGAAATATTTAGAAGGTGAAGAAATATCTGTCACTGATTTAAAAAAAGCAATCCGTAAAGCTACATTAACTGTTGATTTCTTTCCAGTTATGTGTGGGACAGCGTTTAAAAACAAAGGATTAAAATTAGTTCTAGATGCTGTTGTTGATTATTTGCCTTCTCCATTAGATGTTCCTCACATTGTAGGAAAAGATAAAAATGGTAAAGATATAGAAGTAAAATCATGTGATGAACAACCTTTTGCGGCTCTTGCATTTAAAGTTATGACAGACCCCTTTGTAGGTAAATTAACTTTCTTTAGAGTTTATTCTGGTGTTTTAGAAGTAGGTTCTTATGTTTATAACCCTGAAAAGGACAAAAAAGAAAGAGTCGGTCGTATTTTGCTAATGCATGCAAACGATCGTACGGATATTAATGAAATATACGCTGGTGATATTGCTGCTGCTGTCGGTCTAAAAATAACAACAACTGGAGATACCATTTGCGATCCGAAACGAGTTGTTGTTTTGGAATCGATGATTTTTCCAGAACCTGTTATTAGCGTAGCAATTGAGCCTAAAACAAAAGTTGATCAAGATAAAATGGGCATGGCTTTACAAAAGCTTGCTGAAGAAGACCCAACTTTTAAAAGTTATACAAATAGTGAAACGGGGCAAACGATCATCTCTGGTATGGGAGAACTACACCTAGAGATTATTGTTGATCGGATGAAACGAGAGTTTAAGGTAGAAGCCAATGTTGGGCAACCACAAGTATCTTATCGTGAAACAATCAAACGATCTGCCGAAGTTCAAGGAAAATTTGTTCGTCAAAGTGGAGGTCATGGCCAATATGGAGACGTTAAGATTAGATTTGAACCAAATCCTGGTAAGGGTTACGAATTTGTCGATGCTGTTGTTGGTGGAGTTGTTCCTAAAGAATTTATTAATTCTGTTAACAAAGGATTAGAAGCTTCTTTACAAAATGGTAATTTAGCTGGTTATCCAACAATTGATATAAAAGCAACTTTATTCGATGGATCTTATCATGAGGTCGATTCAAGTCAAATTTCTTTCGAGATTGCTGCTAGTTATGCATTCAAAAACAGCGCAGAAAAATGTGAACCCATCTTACTAGAACCAATTATGTCTGTAGAAGTAGAAGTGCCTGATGAATATTTGGGGAACGTAATTGGGGAGTTAATTGGCAAACGCGGAAGAATTGAAGGTCAAGAAGCTCATGCTCGTTTTCAAAGAGTAAAAGCTTTAGTACCACTAGCCAATATGTTTGGCTATGCTACTTCTTTACGTAGCAATACTCAAGGAAGAGGCAACTATACAATGAACTTTTCAAACTATGAAGAGTGCCCAAAATCGATTGCTGCTGAAGTAATCAAAAAACGTAATGGCTAGAAAATAATACTTGCAATTACAAGATAAATATTATAAAATATATATAGAAAAAACTTAGGAGGAAATTTTATAATGGCAAAAGCTAAATTTGAACGTACTAAACCACACGTAAATATTGGTACCATTGGACACGTTGACCATGGTAAAACAACTTTAACATCAGCTATTACTCGAGTTTTAGCAAAAGATGGATTATCAAAGATTATGGCATATGACCAAATCGATGGTGCTCCAGAAGAAAAAGCTCGTGGTATAACTATTAATACTGCTCACGTAGAATATGAAACAAAGAATCGTCACTATGCTCACGTTGACTGCCCAGGACATGCCGATTATGTTAAGAATATGATCACTGGTGCTGCTCAAATGGATGGTGCTATCCTAGTTGTTGCTGCAACTGATGGACCAATGGCACAAACTCGTGAACATATCTTATTAAGCCGTCAAGTAGGCGTTCCTCGTCTTGTTGTATTCATGAACAAATGCGATATGGTAGACGATGAAGAATTATTAGATTTAGTTGAAATGGAAATCCGTGATTTGTTAACAGAATACGAATTCCCAGGAGATGACATTCCAGTTATCAGAGGATCTGCATTGAAAGCTATGGAAGGTGATCCAGAAGCTGAAAAAACGATTATCAAATTAATGGAAATAGTTGATGAGTATATTCCAAATCCAGTTCGTGAAAACGATAAACCTTTCTTAATGCCAGTTGAAGACGTATTTACTATTACTGGTCGTGGAACTGTTGCAACAGGTAAGGTTGAACGTGGACAAATTCGCGTTGGTGACCCAGTTGAAATCGTTGGTATTCGTCCAACAGCAAGCACAGTAGTAACTGGTGTTGAAATGTTTAGAAAATTGTTGGATTATGCAGAAGCAGGTGACAATATTGGTACATTGCTTCGTGGTATCACTCGTGAAACTGTTCAACGTGGACAAGTTCTTGCAAAACCAAAAACTGTTACTCCACATACTGAATTTGAAGCACAGGTTTACGTTTTAAGCAAAGAAGAAGGTGGTCGTCATACTCCATTCTTCTCAAACTATCGCCCACAATTCTACTTCCGTACAACAGATGTAACTGGTGTTATTGAACTTAAATCTGGAGTAGAAATGATTATGCCTGGTGATAATGCTGAGTTAAAAGTTACTTTAATTCACCCAATCGCAATTGAATTAGGAACAAAATTCTCAATTCGCGAAGGTGGACGTACAGTTGGTGCTGGTAACGTTATTAAAATTGTAAAATAACAAAAAAATCAGGGTCTTGTATTTTTATACAAGACTTTTTTTATTGGAAGTATCATAGATTGTGACTTTATCACATACAACGATAAGAGAAATGATTATAATAAGTTAAACAATAAATTAGAAGGAGGGTCTATTGATGGTTACAAAAACAGTCATTATTGGTGGCGCTGCAGGAGGAGCGACCACAGCAGCAAGACTTCGTCGCCGTGATGAAAAAATGGAAATATTACTATTAGAAAAAGGAGAGCATATTTCCTATGCGAACTGTGGTTTACCTTATTATATCGGTGATGTTATCCAAAGTCGGGAGTCATTGTTGTTGCAAACACCAAAAAAGATGGAAGACAATTTCAAAATTCGGATAAAAACGCGTGCTGAAGTGATTGCGATTAATCGTGACAAAAAAGAAGTAACGGTAAAAAACGGAGAAAATGGGACTACTTTCACGGAAAGCTATGATAAATTAGTCATCGCAACTGGCTCAACACCACTAAGACCTAATATACCAGGTATCAACCATCATAATATTTTTACACTTTGGAATATTCCTGATACGGATAAGATCAAAGCTTATATCACTAACCATAACGTTAAACAAGCTGCCATCATCGGTGGAGGTTTTATTGGCTTAGAAATGGCAGAAAATCTTCATCAATTAGGATTAGAAATTAGTATTATTGAAATGCAAAATCAAGTTATGGCTCCTATTGATTTTGAAATGGCACAATTATTACATGAAAATTTGACTAATAATGGTGTGAATCTCATTTTAAATGATGGCGTCAAAGAATTTAAACATCAGGATAATCAAACAGAAGTAATTTTGAATAGTGGTAAAATAGTTACGACTGACATGGTAATACTTTCGATTGGAATTAGACCTAATAGTCAACTTGCGAAAGAATCAGGGTTAATGATTAATCAACGGGGCGGAATTGTTGTTAATGAATATTTACAAACTAGTGATCCTGATATTTATGCTGTGGGAGATGTTATTGAAATTGACAATTTCATAACTAAAACAAAAACAATGGTTCCTTTAGCTGGTCCTGCTAATAAACAAGCGAGAATATTGGCGGATAATATCGCTGGTGATCAAGTCAAATACCATGGCTCGATGGGAACATCAGTGGCAAAAGTTTTTGACCTAAATGTTGCTTCAGTGGGTTTAAATGAAAAAACATTAATTTCCCAAGGAAAGGTGAAAGGCTTAGACTATCATGCGATAAAAATTAGCCAAAAATCACATGCTGGTTATTATCCTGGGGCAACACCATTAATTTTAAAAATGTTATTTACCAAGGAAGGAAATATTCTAGGAGCGCAAATTATAGGTCAAGATGGCGTGGATAAACGAATCGATACTATCGCAACTACGATTCGTCTAAATGGAACTATTTATGACTTGCAAGAACTAGAGTTCTCTTATGCTCCACCTTTTTCAAGTGCAAAAGATCCAGTTAATATGCTGGGATATGTTGCTGAAAATGTACTAAAAGGACTAGTAAAATTCGTTGAATGGGAAGAGTTCGATGCCATATTACAAGATGAAACGAAGAAAAAAGAATATATTTTATTAGATGTTAGAGAAGAAGCAGAATTAATGGTTTATCATATTCCTGGAACTTATCACATTCCTCAAGGTAAAGTGAGATCTCGATTGCAGGAACTAGATAAAAACAAAAAAATTATAGTAATTTGTGGTGTTGGTGTGAGGTCTTATAATGTTGCCAGAGCATTGATGCAACAAGGTTATGATGCATATGTATTATCAGTTGGAACTAGTTTATATCGTTCTATGCACTATCAAAAAGAAAATGTTTTACAAATTGAGAATGAAAATAGATATAGCAAGGAGAAAGATGTTGTGATTGTTGATAAAGCAGTACAAATTTTAGATTGTTGTGGCATGCAATGTCCAGGACCGATTATGAAAGTAAATGAAGCCATTAAAGCTATGAAAGATAAAGAAGTGCTCCAAGTTTCTGCTACAGATATGGGATTTGCGCGCGATGTTGAAGCGTGGTGCAAACGAACGAATAATACCTTTATTCGCGCTGAGAAAAAGGATAAAATAGTCGTTGCTTTGATTCAAAAAGGAACAAGTGAAAAAACGATATTGGCACAATCAGAACAATCATCACAAGGAAAAACAATTATTGTTTTTGATGGTGAATTCGACAAAGCAATTGCTTCCTTTATTATTGCAAATGGAGCAGCAGCGATGGGACGTAAAGTTACTATGTTCTTTACTTTCTGGGGATTGAATCTACTAAGGAAACCAAAAAAACAAAAAGTAAAAAAATCATTTATGGAACGCATGTTTGGAATAATGATGCCACGTGGAATCAATAAAGCAAAATTATCAAAAATGAACATGGCCGGTTTAGGAACAAAAATGATTAAAAGCGTGATGAAAAAGAAGAATGTTTCTTCTTTAGAAGAATTAATGCAACAAGCATTGGCTAATGGAGTGAGACTGATTGCTTGCACTATGTCAATGGATATCATGGGAATAAAACGTGAGGAATTGATAGATGGTGTTGAGTATGCAGGAGTGGCGACTTACTTAGGCGATGCTGAAGAGTCAAATGTAAATTTATTCGTTTAAAATGAAAAATTCTTATAGGAAACTATAAGATTTTTTTATGACAGAAACCAATAAAATTTATATTTGTAAATAATAAAATACTCTACAAAAAGAAAGGAAATGTGTTATAATACATCTAGAAATTAATAACTTAGATATCAATAAGTTTGCCTTTATCGAATGAAAAAGGAGGGTTTTGATGATTGTTGATACTCATATGCATATTTTTGATGATCGCTATCAAGGGATTCTTGATGAAGTGATTGCAGCAGCAAAAGCTAATAATGTAGGAATGATGATTGCTGTTGGCTATGATTATAAGTCGAGTTTAAAAGCGATTGAACTTGCTGAGAAATATGATTCTATTTATGCTAGTGTTGGTTTACACCCTAGTGAAGTGGCAAAAGAAACAGATAAAAACCTAACCTGGCTTCTATCTCTCATTCCCAAAAAGAAAGTAATTGCTATCGGTGAGATTGGTCTTGACTATTATTGGGATAAGAGTCATAAAGAATTACAGAAGGAATTATTCATTAAGCAAGTGTTAATAGCAAAAGCGAATAATCTTCCGATTATTGTTCATAATCGGGATGCTACTCAGGATTGTTTTACCATTTTAAAGGAAAATTTAGTTCCCGGAGTTATGCATTGTTATTCATCTAGTGTAGAAATGGCTCGTGAGTTTACTAAATTGGGTTATTATTTAGGAATAGGTGGCGTTGTTACTTTTAAAAATAGCAAAGAGATAAAAAGGGTTGTAAAAGAAATCGATATAAAATACCTTTTAAGCGAAACCGATTCTCCCTATTTGGCCCCAGAACCCTATCGAGGGAAGATGAATCAGCCTGCGTACACGAAGTATATTGTTGAAGAAATTGCAAAAATAAAAGAAGAAGATAGCGTAATCATTGAAAAAGCCTTGGCTGATAATGCTCAACGCTTGTTTAAATTTCAGGAGGAAAGAAAACGATGAAAAAAATGAAAAAAAGTATCCTATTATTGCTAGTTTTATTACTATTAGTTTTCCCAACAGGGTGTTCACAATTAATTAATAATGAAATTTATAATAAATCATATCAAGTTTCTATTGATATTACTGAATTTGAAGACCTTATCACTGCTGCGGTAGAAAAGGCTTCTCCGGCGATTGTCGGTGTTAGTAACTATGAACGTGGGAAACTAGGATTGTTGTATGGGTTAGCTGCTACTGGTAGTGGGGTTATTTATGAGTGTGAGGCGACCTATAAGGATGGAGTCACAACAAAAACATGTAGTGAAACCATGGATAGCGATCAAGTCATGATGTATACCTATTGGGCTGTTACTAATCGTCATGTAGTTGCTTCTACTGGAGATAATTATATTAAAGTGTATTTAGGGGAAGAAGAAGTAAAAGTCAATGCAAATGTGTTGGGCTCTGATGATAAAGTTGATTTGGCAGTTATCTCCTTTGAACATACCAAATACATTCAGCCAGTTGAATTTGCTGATTCTAATCAAGTGCAAAGAGGAAATTTTGCCATTGCTATTGGCAATCCAAATGGTTATGAATTTTATGGTTCAGCAACATTTGGTATTGTTTCATTTCCAAAGCGATATATGAGTGATGATACGGATGGTGATGGTATTTCTGATTGGGATTCTGAATACATTCAACACGATGTTGCTATCAATCCGGGCAATAGCGGAGGAGCATTGATCAATATCGAAGGAAAGGTTATCGGGATTAATACTTTAAAGTTGGTAGCAGAGGATACCGATAATATGGGATTTGCTATTCCAAGTAATCTAGTTCGAGAATTAATTCCTATTTTGGAAAGAGGAGAAAAACCAACGAGACAAACCCTAAAGATTAATGTTTATGATGTAAAAGTATTGAAGAATCCAGAAGATTATCCTGGTTCTGAAGTTCCCACTATAACTGGTCTTGAAGGAATTGATTTTGGTCTTTATGTGGCTACTGTTGATCGAACAGGACCAGCATATGGTTATTTGCAAGAAGGAGATGTTATTTTAAAATTTGAAGGGGTGGAAATTAAAAATACACAGACATTCCGCTCAATTCTCAATAACATCTTGGCAGGAGAATCGGCAACACTAGAAGTTTATCGAGGTGAAGAAACAATCATTGTTGTTATTCCTTTCTAAAAAGTTTGTTTTCTTTTAAAAAAAGGCTTATCGCCTTTTTTATTTTGTTGTTATATCCTCATAAATTCTCAGGAGTTGTTCTGATAAGGGAGCGAGACAATTAGTTGCTCCCCCAAAAGCATAAATATTTTCTGAATTTGTTTGCAAGAAATAATTTGTAATTAATTTTTTATCTTGCTTTTCCAATTTTAAAATCTTGCCAACCTCGAGTTGATCGGTAATTAAATAATCAAAATAAATGATTTCATTTTGATATTTTAAGCTATTTTCATCAAGTATTTCCCAATTTTTTTGAATTACCATCGGAGAAAACTCGGCGAAACAAGAAATATCTACATTATGTTTGAGAATAAAGACGATGGATTTATGCATAAAAAGACCCCTTGTTATGATTATTCATTATAATATAAAAGTCATCAACGTGCAAGATAAAGAAAACAAAGCTCCAAACCATGAAAGTAAACACGAAAAAAATTGAAAAAACATATGAAGTATGCTAGAATAAATTAGCATATTTATCATCGCTTCATAGAGATTTAATCATTAGAAAGGGTTAATAGGTGAAAAAATATGGGATTAACAGCGGGTATTATCGGTTTGCCAAATGTTGGAAAATCGACGTTATTCAATGCCATTACCAAAGCCCACGTTTTGAGTGCAAACTATCCTTTTGCAACCATAGAACCAAATGTTGGGTTTGTTGAAATAAAAGATGAAAGATTAATAAAAATTGCTGAAATTGTGAAACCACGCAATGTTGTCTTCGCGTCTGTTTCATTTACTGATATTGCTGGTTTGGTGAAAGGGGCATCGAAGGGTGAAGGTTTGGGGAATCAATTCCTATCCCATATACGAGAAGTTGATGCTATCTGTCAAGTGGTTCGTTGTTTCGATAATCCCGATATTGTTCATGTTACGGGGAAAATCGATCCCATTGATGATATTGAAACTGTAAATTTGGAATTGACCTTTGCTGATTTAGAAGTGATTGAAAAAAGACTTCCAAAAATAGAAAAAAAAGCTCAATTAAAAGTAGATGCTGATTCAGAGTTGGAATATAAAACATTGAAAAAAGCAAAAAACGCATTGGAAAAAGGAATACAATTACGAAATTGTCTTTTTTCTCCTGAAGAAAAGGTGTTACTGAAAGGTTACAATTTTCTAACATTAAAGCCGATGATCTATGTTTTAAATGTTGAGGAAAACGAAGTAAGTAATGATAATGAACATGTTAAGAAAGTGAAAGCATACGCCGAAGAATCCCAAACGAAAACAGTTGTGATTAGTGCGAAGATTGAAGAAGAAATTTGTGAATTAGAAGATGATGATCGGCTTATGTTTTTAGAGGAATTAGGGATTGCTGAAAGTGGTTTAGATAAACTGGTCAGAGAGACTTATGATTTATTAGGATTAGCAACCTATTTTACGGCAGGCGAGAAGGAAGCAAAAGCATGGACCTTCAGAAAAGGAATGAAAGCTCCTGAATGTGCAGGAATTATACATACCGATTTTGAAAAAGGTTTTATTCGAGCTGAGATTATCGCTTACGATGATTTTGTTAAATGTGGTAGCTTGCAAAAAGCAAGAGAAGCGGGAAAGATGCGTTCAGAAGGAAAAGAATATCTTTTTAAAGATGGAGATATTGCTTTATTTAGATTCAATGTATAGAGGAAGTTTATGAAAGCAGTAATTTTAAATATTGGTGATGAGGTTCTGGAAGGTAAAGTAATTAATACGAATGGTACATTTTTAGCTTCCAATTTATGTAAACTAGGAATTAACCCAACTAAGATAATAACCGTTGGTGATGATCATTCTCATTTACAAGCAGAAATTAAAAATTTTCTCGCTAGTGATAATGAACTCTTGATAACAACAGGTGGTTTGGGACCAACACATGATGATTTCACAAAAGAAGTTTTATTTACTACCTTAGGGCTTGAAATGGTCATCAATGAGCAAGCAAAATCCTTATTGACAGAATATTTTGGTGTGGAATACGCTCAATGCAATTTGAAACAAGCCTATTTCCCTAAAGAGGCCATCATCATTCCCAATCGGTTGGGTACTGCAGATGGATGTATCGTAGAGAAGGATGGGAAAATATTTATTGTTTTAGTAGGCCCTCCATTTGAAATGAATCCGATGGTAATCGATACTGTGATTCCTTATTTACGGAAAAAAACAACCAATGATTTTTTGATAAAAGAGTATATCGTAATGGGATTAGGAGAATCAGTCATTGAAGACCTCTTACAACCCCTTTACCAAAGATATCCTTCGGTAAAGATTGCTCCTTATGCTAGTTTAGGAAAGATTAGGTATCAATTAACAGCTTCTAAAGCTAATCAAGAAGAGTTTTTGGCGGCCTGTAATTCCTTTATGGCTCTTCTTAATCATCATATTATTAGTAGCGAAAATGAGGAAATTGAAGAAAAGGTCGTTCAAGAATTAAAAAGAAACCAATGGAAAATTAGTTTGGGTGAGAGCTGTACGGGAGGAATGCTAGCTTCAAGAATTGTCAATGTCAGTGGTGCTAGTGAGGTCTTTTCCGAAGGATTTATTACCTACAGTAATCAAGCAAAAAGGAAATATTTAAAGGTATCTGAATCAACACTAGAAAAATTTGGTGCAGTTAGTGAAGAAACAGTCAGGGAAATGGTGCTTGGATTATTCGCCCTGACTAATAGTGAAGTTTGTGTTGCTGTCAGTGGCATTGCAGGGCCAACCGGAGGTACGCCAACAAAACCTGTCGGGCTGGTATACTATGCAATTAAAATAAACGATGATATTACCGTTTATCATTCTATTTTTAAAGGCGGTAGAGAACAAATAAGAGTTCGCGCTTGCTTACGAATTTTATTTGATGTCTATCAAAAAATTAAGGCTTTTTAGCCTTTTTTTGTCATTTTCTTTAAAAAAGACCATTGTAGATATTTATATTTTGAAGAAAATATGTTATAATAAAAGATAGTTTTAATTAAAATAAAAATCATAATTGAGGAGAAATTAATGGGGTTTTTTAATATCTTTAAAAATAAACAGAAAGCAAAAGAAGCTGAAAAATATCGTATTGGTATGGAAAAAGCCCGCAAAGGTGTTTTTTCAAAACTGAAGAATCTTTTTTCTAAAAACAATGAAATTACAGAAGAGTTATTCGATGAATTAGAAGAAATTTTTGTCATGGCCGATATTGGTGTTGAAACAGTTGTAAAGTTTATCGATGAGTTGAAGGCTGATGACCGTGTAAAAGGTCTTTCTAGTGCTAAAGAATTGCAACCAATTATTATCGATAAAATGTTTGATATCTATTTAAAAGGTGAAATAGTTAATTCCAATTTGCGTTACCAACCTGATGGATTGTCTGTTTATTTATTTGTAGGTGTCAACGGTGTGGGAAAAACGACTACTATCGCTAAGATTGCTAATAAATTAAAAAAGGAAGGGAAAAAAGTGCTTATTGCAGCTGGGGATACTTTTCGTGCCGGTGCCATTGAACAACTGCAAATTTGGGGGGAAAGAGCGGGCTGCCCTGTAGTTACAAAGGTAGAAGGCAGTGACCCTTCCAGTGTTATTTTTGAAGCAATTATGGTTGCGAAAAAAGAAAAATATGATGTTTTATTGTGTGATACAGCAGGAAGATTGCAAACCAAAATAAATTTAATGAAAGAATTAGAAAAAATAAAGAAAGTAATCGCTCGAGAAGTACCTGGAGCACCTCAGGATACCTTGCTGGTAATAGATGCAACGACGGGGCAAAATGGATTGGCTCAAGCAGAAGCTTTTATAGAAGCAACCGAGGTTAGTGGTGTCGTACTGACAAAATTGGATGGTACAGCAAAAGGTGGAATTGTTCTTGCCATTCGCGATAAATATAATATCCCTATAAAATTTGTTTGTTTGGGGGAAAAGTTAACAGATATAGAATATTTTGATTTAGAAAAATATATTTATGGATTGTTTGCAGAAATGATCGACGAGGAGTAGCTATGGATATCCTTGCTAAAAAAGAGTATTATATTAATTTGTTCGATTTTTATGGTGATTTACTAACAGAAAAACAACGCCAATATTTTAAAGACTATTATTTTGAGGATGCTTCACTTGCTGAAATCGCTACGGTGTATGGAGTTAGTCGTAATGCAATTTTTGATCAATTACAAAAAATATATAGAATATTAGAAGAATATGAATCTAAATTGGGATTATATAAGAAGTTCCAACAATATACCGCTATATATGAAGAATATAAAAATAGCAGTAATCCTGAAGTGATTGCCATAATTAAAAAAATGAAAAGTATAGAATAGGTGATGATATGCCATTTGAGAGTTTATCCGAAAGGATACAAATGTCTTTGCGTCGCATAACAGGACGTGGAAAATTAAATGAAAACGACATCGAAGAGATGATGAAGGAAGTTCGTCTTTCTTTATTAGAAGCCGATGTTAATTATAAAGTTGTAAAAAAATTTACCAATGATGTAAAAGAAAAAGCTTTAGGGGAAAAGATTATGAAATCGTTAACTCCTGGAGAACAAGTTGTAAAAGTCGTTCATGAAGAATTAAAAGCTTTGATGGGGGAAGAAGCTGTTCCGGTGAAATATCGTGCTCATGGACCTTCTGTATTTATGCTTGTTGGTCTTCAAGGTGCAGGTAAAACGACACATTGTGGTAAATTGGCTAGTTATTTAAGAAATAAGGATAATAGAAAACCGCTGTTAATTGCTGCCGATATCTATCGACCAGCAGCGATTAATCAATTAGTGACGATTGGCAAACAATTGGGAATTGATGTTTTTGAAAAAGGAACAACGACAAAAGTAGTGGATATCGTTACCAGCGGTATTGAGTTTGCCAAGGCAAAAGGATACGATTTAGTGATTATTGATACAGCAGGGCGTCTTCATATCGATGATTATTTAATGAGTGAATTGGAAGAAATTTCTAAAATTGCTCATCCTGATGAAGTGATGCTGACCATTGATGCAATGATGGGACAAGATGCTATTAATGTAATCACTACCTTCAATGAAAGATTATCATTAACGGGATGCATTCTAACGAAACTAGATGGAGATACCCGTGGTGGTGCTGCTTTATCGATTCGTTATCTAACAAATGTTCCGATTAAGTTTATCGGTCTTGGTGAAAAACTTGACCAACTTGAAGTATTCCATCCAGATCGAATGGCAGGAAGAATTTTGGGAATGGGTGATGTTGTTTCGCTTATTGAAAAAGCAACAGATACCGTAAACGAAGAAGAAGCGATGAAGATTGCTGAAAGAATGCAAAAAGGTGTTTTCGATTACAATGATTTTGTAAAACAAATAAAATGGATTAAAAGAATTGGCTCTTTAAAAGGAATCTTAGGGTTGCTTCCTGGCATTGGGAAACAAATTAAAAATATGGAAATCGATGACAAACAATTGCTGTATATTGAAGCGATTGTATCTTCTATGACGATAGAAGAACGCCAACATCCAGAATTACTAGCACGAAGTTCTACCCGTCGTGAGCGTGTAGCAAAAGGTTCCGGTCGCCCATATCCTGAGGTGAATGCTCTTACCAAGAGATTCGAAGATATGAAACGACAAATGCAAATGCTATCGAACATGAATAGCGATCAATTAGCAACTCACCAACAAAGGGGATTTCTCCAACCACAAATAAAACAAAAGAAGGGAAAAGGAAAGGGAAGAGGTAATTTCCGTTTCTAAATGTGTTTGATATGGATTATAAGACAATCATTAATCAATTGAATACTTTTAAAAGCGAGTTTATTGATTATTTCAATGAGCGGAAACTGAAAAATGATAAAGATGTAGCCAATATTATTGACACTTATTTGGTATCTTTAGAAAATAAAAATGTTTCTTTACAAGCTTTTAAAACAAGAATCATTCATAATGGACACAGTGTTGAAAAATTAATCCCTATTATTAAGAATCGGGTCATTTCTTTGGCAGTTGATCTGGGAGGACGCGAAGATTATGAAAAAATAAGCAACTCGCAAACAGTTTCTCCAACCAAAAAAGCAGATTTATTCCTTTGGAGTCAAGCTCAAAGGAAGAAACGTCAAGAAGCGAATAATCGTATTAACACTCTCAATCGTGACTATAAACAAAAACAAAAAGACAATGAGGAAAAACTTCAAGAAAGCCTGAAAGTCTACCAACAAAACATTGCTGATTTCACCAAAGAAATGAATAAAGAACTTGGTCAAATTGAAACTAAAATGAATGAAGAGTATAGAGAGATTGATTTAGTATTATTAAATGAAAATAATTTGTCTGAGATAAAAAAATTAAAAACACAGTTAAATAATATTTATAAAAAAGGATTTCACGAACAATTTGTTTGTAAATGCTCTCATCTAACAAAAATTAGGGAAGAACAAATGTTGATTCTTACTGAAACGGAAAAGCAATCTGTAATTGATAAACAATTGGATTTTGAAACAGAAATAGAGCTGAACAATCAAAAATTAAAACTGGAGACTCTTCGATATGAAGATATTGCGAAGGACTTTTTATATGATTTAGAAAAAGAATCACAAAATTGTGACTCGATTTTAGAAAAAAAATTAGCTTGTTTAGAATTAATCAAAAATCATAATGATAAATTAATGAATTATGAAGATGTAGGAATTGTTTTTGAAAATTTAATCATCAGGTTATCAGAAATCATTATTGTTTGTAAGATTAGTAATCAATATAATCCTTATTGTAGAGTGATTGAAGCGATGATCGATTTGATTGTTGAAATAAAGGATTTATTTGAAAGTTGCTTTAATAGTTTGAATGATAAAATCGTCCAGTATCGTGATAATATCTTCGCAAAGTTTGATGAAATTTCTCGCTACATTGCTTATAAACGCCATCGTAGTAAAGAAAATATTAAAGAAAACATTAATGATTGTCTCACATTGCTTTATAACAATGAAGCAAGACTATATGATAATTACTTAGATGTAACCTATCAACTTTTGATGCAAATGCAAAGTCAATTGGATGTTATCTTTCAAGCAGATATTTCCCGATTGCAATATAACAAACTATTATTAACTCAAGCTAATTATGAATTCGATATTTACAAATTTGGCTATGAAAAAATAAATATAAAGGATGAAACACAAAAAGAAACTTTACTTTCCCTGTATAGTAATCTACAAGAGAGGATAAAGGCCCATTCAGTTACCGCTCACGCTGTATATGATGTAAGTATGGATGATATTGATCATCGTTGTCGCGTGTTCATCAAAAAAAATAGCAAAGCGATTCGAAAATTAGAAACAGAAAATAAAAAAAGAACAGTTGTCATTAATAAAACTGTTCAGCGATTGTTGAAAAATAGAAATCATAGTATAAAATACAAACAAAAACGGTTATTCAAGGAGTTTAATGATCATATTAAAAAAGAAGAGCGTGTATTAAGAAATAAATTGAGATTACTTACTTAAGCTTTTAAGGACAATTTTAATTAGCGTTGCTGTTGGTTGATCAAGGTTCTTTTCAATAATAGGGGTTACTGATTTTATTTCATTTTGGCGGTAGCCCATAGCTTTTAGGGCTTCAGTAATATAACCAATCTTTGGATCTTCGCTGGTTTTATCCTCACCAAAGTTGATTTTGCCATGAAGGTCGAGAATAATTTGTTGACTAGCCTTGACGCCAATACCAGGGAAACGCTGTAGATATTTTGTATCACTATTTTTGATGGCATGGATGACTTTTTCTATACTATCACTGGCGATAATTGCTAGTGCTCCTTTTGGACCCAAGCCTTTCACGCTGATTAACTGAAGAAAGAAATCTCGTTCTTCCGGAGTGGTAAACCCATAAATATCCATGATTTCTTCGCGGACATGTAAATAGGTCCAGAGCGTGATTATCGTATCAGTTTCAAATTTAAAAGGATTTGCTGTTTTAATTTGGTAACCAATGTCGTTATTTTCTAAAACGATATAGTTCCCCTTTACAAGAGTAACTTTTCCCTTGATATAATTATACAAATCAACCACCGCCTTGCTATCAAGTTATGATTAATTATAGCATAGAATAAAGTAATTGCCAATTAAAAAGTTTGGAGAGTGAAAAAATGAATAATGAAGAATTGCTGTTTGCAGAATATGATAAAAGTTTGCGTCCAAAGCGATTAGTAGACTATATTGGCCAAGAAGATATAAAAGAAATGCTCCATGTATTTATTACAACAGCTCGTCAGCGTGAAGAAAGCCTTGACCATGTTTTACTATATGGACCTCCAGGATTAGGGAAAACAACCTTGGCTAATATTATTGCTAATGAAATGGGGAAAAAATGTCATACTGCATCTGCTCCAAGTTTAACTAGAATTGGTGATTTGGTGACATTGTTAACGGAATTGGAGGAAGGAGATATTCTTTTTATCGATGAAATCCATCGTTTACCCCAAGTCATTGAAGAAGTTTTGTATTCTGCCATGGAAGATTATTTTGTTGATATTATTATTGGTAAAGATGTGACAGCAAATCCAGTGAAAATTAACCTGATGCCATTTACTTTAATTGGGGCAACGACAAGATATGGAGATATTTCTAGTCCTCTACGCGATCGTTTTGGTATTGTTCACCAATTAAACTATTATAAAATAAATGAATTACAGAGTATTGTAAAAAGAACTTCAAGAATCTATAATTTTGAGATTGATGAAGAGAGTTCTTTAGAAATTGCTAGAAGGTCGCGTGGTACACCGAGAATTGCCAATCGTTTATTTAAAAGAGTACGTGATTTTGCTCAATTTGATAATCCTGAATGTAAAATAATCCCCTTAAATATCACTAAAACATCACTTATAAAATTGGATATTGATGAAGCTGGTTTAGATCAAACGGATTATAGATATATGAATGCGATTATTGATAGATTTAATGGTGGACCTGTTGGGTTAAATGCCATTGCTGCTTCTATCTCGGAAGATCCTACTACTTTAGAAGATGTGACCGAACCTTATCTTCTTCAAGAAGGATTTATTGTTCGAACTCCTCGTGGTAGGATGGTGACGGAAAAAGCTTATCGTCATTTGGGAAAAGAAAAATGAGAGTAGAAGAATTTGATTATTTTTTACCGGAAGAGCTAATTGCTCAAACACCTCTTTTAGATCGCAGTAGTTCACGACTATTGGTTATGGATAGATTGAGTGGAAAATTGAGCCATCATGTTTTTTCCGATATTGTTGATTTGATTCCTGAACATTCCGTTATGGTTTTAAATAATACGAAAGTATTGCCTTCGCGCATTTATGGAAAAAAAAGAGAAACTGATGCCAATATCGAACTTTTATTGTTGAGAGAAAAGGAAGGATATTGGGAAGCATTAGTAAAACCAGCACGAAGAGTGAAGGTGGGGACAAAAATCAATTTCAATAATCTTTTAGAAGCGACGATTATTCGTAAGTATGAGGATGGATTTTGTCATGTGACGTTTACTTATGAAGGTATTTTTCTTGAAAAGTTAGAACAATTAGGAGAAATGCCGCTTCCACCATACATTCATCAAAAACTTAAAGATCAGAATCGTTATCAGACGGTTTATGCAACGACCTTAGGAAGTGCAGCTGCTCCAACAGCAGGTCTGCATTTCACAAAAGAGTTGCTTGAAAAATTACAGGAAAAGCGAGTAACCATTTGCTATGTTACCCTACATATTGGTTTAGGAACTTTTCGAGCAGTTACTAGTGAAACAGTCGAAGAACATAAAATGCACAGCGAACATTACTTTATGTCACAAGAAGTAGCAGATATCCTAAATGATGCAAAAGAACAAGGAAAAACAATCATCAGTGTAGGCACTACTTCAACAAGAACATTGGAATCAATTTATCAGAAGTATCATAAGTTTGTTGAAGTTAGTGAGGATACAGATATTTTTATCTACCCTGGCTATCAGTTTCAAGTTGTAGATCAATTGATTACGAATTTTCACTTGCCAAAATCAACACTTATTATGTTGGTTAGTGCGTTTTCAAAATTGGAATATGTAAAACATGCCTATCAAGAGGCAATAGATAATAAATATCGTTTCTTTTCATTTGGAGATGCGATGTTTATTAAATAGATGAGGAGAAAAGATGGTAATAAAATACAAAATATTGAAAGAGGATTCCCAAACAATGGCACGTCTTGGTCAAATAACGACCCCTCATGGGACCTTTGAAACCCCTGTTTTTATGGCAGTTGGAACTCAAGCGACGGTAAAAACACTGACTAAAGAAGAACTAGAAGCAATGGATTCGCAAATTATTCTAGGGAATACCTATCATTTATGGTGTCAACCAGGATCTGAGGTAATTAAAAGTGCTGGTGGACTACATAAATTTATGAATTGGGACCGTTCTATTTTAACTGACTCCGGTGGATTCCAAGTATTTAGCCTTGCAAAACTTCGCGATATCACAGAAGAGGGAGTTACTTTCAAACATCATAAGAGTGGTGCAAAACTATTCTTATCACCAGAATTGTCGATTCAAATTCAAAACGATTTGGGTTCTGATATTATGATGTGTTTTGATGAATGCCCTCCTTATCCATCTACTTATGAGTATTTAGAAAAATCGGTTGAGCGAACATTACGTTGGGCTAAACGCTGCCAAAAAGCAAATAAAAATAAAACAACACAAGGTTTGTTTGGGATTGTTCAAGGCGGAGAGTATTACGATCTACGAAAACATAGTGCCGAAGAATTGGTAAAAATGAATTTTGATGGGTATTCTATTGGTGGATTAAGCGTAGGCGAACCAAAGGAAATTCAAAATAAGGTTTTGGAATTTACCACTCCCCTACTACCTAAGAACAAACCTCGTTATTTAATGGGTGTAGGTTCACCAGGAGCTATTCTAGATGCGGTGGAACGAGGAATTGATATGTTTGATTGTGTTCTACCAACTCGAATTGCTCGCCATGGAACAGCAATGACCCATAAAGGTCGTATTATTATTAAAAATAAAGAATATGAAACTGACTTTACTCCACTGGATGAAGAATGCGATTGCTATTGCTGCCGCAACTATACCAAAGCCTATTTACGTCATTTATTCAAAGCCAATGAAATGCTTGGTCAAAGGTTGCTTAGTATTCACAATGTCAATTATTTGATTACCCTGACAAAAAGGATTCGTCAGGCATTGAGAGAAGATCGTTTTTTGGAATTCAAAGAAGAGGTTTATCAAGAGTATGGATTGTATGACAATGACAAAGATTTCTAACACAAAAAAAGGATTATTTATCTTTTTGCTACTATTGATGATTGTGTTTATCAATGGTTGTTACGGACTTTTTCAAACAGAATTAGTTGCTAATCAAGATGAAATTTTTCTCACCATAAAGGAAAATTTTGTTGAGTATTTGCCTTATGAAAAAGAAGAAATACCAACTTATACGTTGAAGTTTCCTAGCTTATCGATTAATACCACCTTACAAAGAACAGGGGAAAACGAAGTTATTTTTAGTGGAAACGATGATTTTGTAGTCAGTGAAGTAATCGCCAAATTATTAGCTGAATATGAAGCCAAAGGACGAATTAGTTATCGGTTGATTACCGAGGAAAAGCGAAATGAAACCCATTTGAATCGTCATATTGTTCAAGATGACGGAACGATAAAAACCGAAAAAGCATATCTACGGGTAACAGATGGGTTGATAGAGAACAAAATTGCCTATATGACATTGGAAAACGGACTACAATTAACCATTAATTTTCGTACGTTTGAGGGAACATACGAGGGAAAAACAAATCGATATTATAGTTGGCAATATACTGAGAGTATGCGACTTATTTTATATTACCCATTGATGGTCATTAAAAATAGTAATCAGACAAAAACGATTTTAATCATCGCTTTACCCAATGCCATCATCAATAAAATTGAAACCAGGTATAATCCTAGTGGTTTAATAGAAAAAGATGAATATCTGGATTCTTCTTACTATACTTATGAATATGCAGACTATGACGCTAAAACCTCTGGTTCTCAATATGACAATAGTACGCAGGTGGCAGCAATTAAAACATACTATGAACAAAATTTCAATGGTCGTGAAATAAAAAATATTTTTTATTACGATTATCTTGGATATACATTTTCAGTATCTTTCCAAAAAACCAATTTTACAATTACTTATGTAGAGTCGTTGAAGTAATGGCTTTTTGTATTGAGTAGTTGTAATTATTATGGTATAATATCAATAGTAAAAATTCTTATGAGGAAAATTAATTATGTGGATAGATCCAGTTGCCTTTGAAATAGGAAAATTAGAAGTTCGTTGGTATGGTATTTTAATTGTTGTTGGAGTTTTAATCGCTTTGTTTATGGGTTTACAAGAAGGGAAAAGAATGGGAATTGATGAAGATTTCATCTATACTGGGTTAATTATTTGCTTACCACTGGCGATGATTGGTGCTCGGTTATGGTATGTGTTGTTCAATTTAGATTCTTTTGATTCTTTTGCCGAGGTGATTGGCTTAAAAGGAGGTTTTTCCGGATTAGCCATTCAAGGAGGAGTCCTTGTCGCTATTGTCTTTGTTTTGGTATACTGCTATAAAAAGAAGGTAAGTCCATACAAAGTATTCGATCTTTTAGCACCGGGATTGTTAATCGGTCAAATAGTCGGGCGTTGGGGTAATTTTTGTAACCATGAATTATATGGCCAAATGGTTGATAATGTTGACCTATTTCAAAAAATATTTCCAAAATTCATTACCAATAATATGTATATTTCAGGAGGATATCTGTTACCAGGGTTAACAGAAGGCTATTATCATCCTATGTTCTTATATGAATCAGGGTTAAATTTTATTGGATTAATCATGATATTAATTTTACGAAGAAAAGCAAAACGTCTGGAAAGTGGTGACTTTTTAGGGTTTTATTTGATTTGGTATGGAATTGTCAGAGCAATTACCGAATCCTTTAGACATGAAGGTGAAGTGCTTCTAATTGGAAATATTCGGGTTAGTTTTGTGATGTCTATTGTTTTTATTATCGCTGGAATTTTATTTTTAGTTTTAAAACGCATCAAAGGCAAGAGAGTTTTATATCAGGATTTAATTCTAACTGTACCTAAAAAGAAAAGATAAAAATAGTCATTCACAAAACAATTGTCATTTTTAATGATGTGTGATAAAATTTATGTAATTGTGATTATATTTAAAAAAAATTAAAATTGAGTTTATTTTTTGAAAAGATAATGTTATAATATATATGTTAGATACTAGCTACTCGAGGAGGAGATTATGAATAGTCAAGAAACATTTGATGAAAAACCGATAATAAAGGTTGTAGGTGTCGGTGGGGGCGGCGGTAATGCGGTCAATAGAATGATTGAAAACGATGTAAAAGGCGTTGATTTTGTCGTTATAAATACTGATGCCCAGGTTCTTCGCTTATCTAAAGCAGAGACAAGATTGCAAATTGGTAAGCAATTGACCAAGGGATTAGGTGCCGGAGCAGATCCAAGTATTGGTTTAAAAGCTGCACAAGAAAGTGAAGAAGAAATTAAAGATATACTCCGCGGTAGTGATATGGTGTTTATAACTGCAGGTATGGGTGGTGGAACAGGTACTGGAGCTTCTCCGGTGGTTGCTCGTATTGCCCGTGAATTGGGATGCCTTACTGTGGGTATTGTTACAAAACCTTTCTCATTTGAAGGGAGAAAAAGATTAGCTCAAGCAAAAGTTGGACTAGAACAGTTAAAACCATATGTAGATACTTTAATTGTTGTTCCTAATGACAAGTTATTGAATATGACTGATCGTACAACGCCATTATTGGAAGCTTTTAAAGAAGTGGATAATGTATTACGTCGTGGTGTTCAAGGAATTGCGGAAATTGTTACTGTTCCTGGCTTAATCAATGTCGATTTTGCCGATGTTCGTAACGTTATGAAAGATAAGGGTACTGCTTTAATGGGTATTGGAATTGGTCAAGGTCCAAATCGTGCTGTGGAAGCTGCACGTAAAGCTGTTAGAAGCCCATTGTTAGAAATCGATATTAATGGAGCAACAGATGCTATTGTATTTATTACTAGTAGTGTAAATATTGGTATGCAAGAAGTTGTTGATGTTATGGAAGAAATTCGCGGTGCTTCTAATACAGAAATCGATTTGATTTGTGGTACTGGTTTCAATGTAGATATCGACGATGAATTAATTGTTACTGTAATTGCAACCGGATTTGATTCACCAAGTAATAACGAAGATGAAAATGTTGTATATTTTGGAAAACAAACACCAGAACCAGGTAAAAAAGAAATCATTGTTGGTGAAGATGGTGCGCCAGTTGTTGAAAGACAAAAGAGTCCTATGGAAGAAGGAAAAGTAGAACGCGATAAGGCAAATCCAAAATTACCTCATTGGTTAAGTAATCGTTTCAAATAAAAGCGCTAATCGGCGCTTTTTTTGTTTGGAAAATAAAAAAACTCGACCGCTAGTCGAGAAAAAAAGTTAACTTTTATTTTTTTTGTGCTTGTTTTTGTTTTGACTTGTCACTTGTTGCAACGGTTTTTGGTTTCTCATCGACATGAGATTCTTTTTCAATCTTTACAGCAGGTTGAGCAGGTTTTTTCTTATTTTTTTTCTTATCTTTCATAAAAACGCCCTCCTTGCATAGTATAGTATATACCTAAATAGGAGTTTGTAAAGAGATTAAAGAATGAAAGATTTTCATAAGATAATGGAGTGATTCTACTAAAAATCCGTGTACGATAAAACTACTTTTATTCATCGTTTAAATAGCACGGCAAAACATGAAAAGGCCTTAAAAACAGGCCAAAAGACCCCTAAATTTCCCCTTTGATGGCTTTTTGCCCCCTTTACATGTAATTAGTCAACTCTTGAGCAATGATGTTTACACGCCATTTTATTCAACTTTCGAGCAATAAAAAAGCAGATTTTCATTTGACTATTAATAAAATATATCATATAATTTAGTCACAGAGTAATCAGTAAGCGTTAAGTGCTTCACCAGGGGGAGTGTGTTGGAGATTAACACCATCATGGCGGTTTATTGATGCATCCGCTGAAGAAAATAATGCGGATCTCTAATATGGAGGTCTTTATTTGTGAAGAAAAAAACTATCTTTCAAATTACATTATCCGCAGTAATGGCAGCATTATCAATCGTATTAGAAAAATTTATGAGTGTTAATATTGGTATGCACTTGAAATTTACCTTTTATGGACTGCCGCTGATGATTATCGGAATTATGTTTGGTCCCAAATTAGGGTTTATGACTGGTTTGGTGGCAGGAATTGTCCTTCAATTGACAAGCCCTTATGGACTTAGTTTAACAAGTCCCTTTTGGGCATTAGCACCCATTGCCTGGGGAGGAATTAGTGGATTACTTTATCGTATCTTTTCTCAAAAAAAAGAGTTTTGGTGTCTATTGATTGTTGTGATTATTACTTCTTTGTGTGCTAATTTACTAAACACCTTAGCAATGTATATGGAAACAATATTAATCAAGGACCCTTATTATACGGTAGCAGCTATTTTGTTAGATTGGCCAATCAGATTATTAGCGATGATTATTTTAGTTATTCCTTATACCCTTTTAGTAAAGATTATGGTAAGTAATCTTAGTTTCTGGCAACAAGATATTAATGGAAACGATAAACAAGAACTTGAAGATAATCGGTAGAAACTGAATTATCTTCTTTTTAATGAATACGTTTTATTTAACATGTATTTTTGTTGAAAAAGAATGAAAATAAGTATATAATATATAAGGTAGAAGGAGTAGCAATATGAAGAAAAATTTAGTGATGTTAGCGATAATGGATGGCTATGGTCTTAGCTCAAAAACACGTGGGAACGCTGTTTATCACGCAAGAAAGCCTAATTTAGATTATTTGCTAGCAACTTATCCCCATACAACTCTTGGTGCAAGCGGTGAAGATGTCGGTCTTCCTGATGGCCAAATGGGAAATAGTGAGGTGGGGCACATTAACTTGGGAGCAGGAAGAGTTGTCTATCAATCATTAACCAGAGTTGATATCAGTGTTCGTAATGATGAATTAATAAAAAAACCAGCTATTCAAAAAGCGA
The DNA here is from genome assembly GCA_012718985.1 of Acholeplasmataceae bacterium. GTDB lineage: Bacteria > Bacillota_I > Bacilli_A > ML615J-28 > CAG-698 > JAAYBG01. Next base: position 19,457 of record JAAYBG010000005.1, on the reverse strand, counting down.
TTAAAAATGCTTTGAAGAATAATGGTAAAATTCATATTATGGGTTTATTGTCGGATGGTGGTGTACACTCTCATATTACCCATATTTTATATTTGTTAGAAAAATGTGTGGCATCTGGTGTCAAAGAAGTAGTAGTTCATGCTTTTCTTGATGGCCGTGATGTTCCTCCAAAATCTGCGAAAGAATACCTACAAACGCTACAAAATAAAATTGATGAAGTAGGTCATTCGAAGATTGGTGTTGTTAGTGGTAGATACTATGCAATGGATCGCGATAAGAATTATAATCGTATTCAATTAGCTTACGATGCTTTGGTTTATAATAAAGGTCCTTTTAAAGAATTGATGAAGGGAATGGATGAATCCTATGCCAATGGGATTGTAGATGAATTTGTTATCCCTTACATTGTTCACAAAGATTCTAATATTAACGATGGAGATAGTGTTATCTTTGCAAATTTTCGTCCTGATAGAGCAATTGAAATGTCAACTGCACTAACAAATTTAGAAAAAACGCCAATTGTTGGTGGCAAAGTATTTAAAGATTTAACCTATGTATGTATGATGCTATATAGCGAAAATGTGAAAGGTGATCTAGTTTTTGAAATTGAAGAATTAGATGATTTATATGGCGATTACATATCTAGACTAGGGTTAACACAACTACGAATCGCAGAAACAGAAAAATATGCTCATGTAACTTACTTTTTCGATGGTGGTGTCGATAAACAATTAAAGGGAGCGACAAGAATTCTTGTCGATTCTCCTAAGGTTGCTACTTATGATCTGAAACCAGAAATGAGCGCTTATGAAGTTTGTGAGAAAGCAGTTTCAGCAATCGAAAGTGAAAAATTTGATACGATTATCTTAAACTTTGCTAACTGCGATATGGTAGGTCACACAGGGGTTTTCTCAGCTGCGGTGAAAGCTGTTGAAACAGTAGATGAATGCATTGGTAGGCTCTATCAAGCGGTAAAAAAAGTAAATGGAACTATGATGATTGTTGCGGATCATGGTAATGCTGAAAAGATGGAAGACGAAAATGGGTTACCATTTACAGCCCATACAACAAATCCTGTTCCATGTATCGTCACAAAAAAAGGTTTGGTACTCCGTTCGGGGGGGAATTTAGGAGATGTGATTCCTACAATGTTAACCTTATTGGATATTCCACAACCAGTTAAAATGACGGGTAAAACATTAATTGTAAAATAAAAAAGGATATTAATAATTATAAGGAGGAAAATAATTATGCCATTTATTAAAGAAATTTATGCGCGTGAAGTATTAGATTCACGTGGCAATCCAACTGTTGAGGTTGAAGTTTATACTGAAAGTGATGGATTTGGTCGTGCTATCGTTCCAAGTGGAGCTTCTACTGGAGAACACGAGGCGGTAGAATTACGTGATGGTGATAAGAACCGTTATTTAGGTAAGGGTGTATTACAAGCTGTTGAAAATGTAAATGAAGTTATCGCTCCCGAATTAATTGGAATGAATGTATTTGATCAAGTTGGTATTGATCAAACGATGATTGAATTAGATGGAACACCAAACAAACAAAAATTAGGTGCAAATGCTATTTTAGGTGTTTCTATGGCTGTTGCAAGAGCTGCTGCCGATCTTTGTGGATTATCACTATACAACTATTTAGGTGGATTTAATGCTCGTCAATTACCAACACCGATGATGAATATTTTAAATGGTGGTAGTCATGCTGATAATAATGTTGATTTCCAAGAATTCATGATTATGCCAGTTGGTGCTTCTTGCTTTAAAGAAGCGATCAGAATGGGAGCAGAAGTATTCCATAATTTAAAAAAGGTGTTAAAGGCCAAAGGATATAATACATCAGTAGGTGATGAAGGTGGCTTTGCACCAAACCTAGGCAGCAATGAAGAAGCTATCCAAGTGATCATTGAAGCGATCAAGAATGCAGGTTATGTTCCTGGAAAAGATATTTTCCTTGCTATGGATGTTGCTTCTAGTGAATTCTACGATAAAGCTAAGAAGAAATATGTATTAGCTGGTGAAGGTGGAAAAGAATTAGATGCGAAAGAATTAACTAACTTCTATGCAGGACTTGTTGAAAAATATCCAATTATTTCAATTGAAGATGGATTAGATGAAAATGATTGGGAAGGTTGGAAATACTTAACCGATAAGTTAGGCAAAAAAGTTCAACTAGTAGGTGATGACCTATTTGTTACAAACACAGAGAGACTTGGAAAGGGAATTTCTAAAGGTATCGCTAACTCAATCTTAATTAAAGTAAATCAAATAGGAACTCTTACTGAAACATTCGAAGCAATTGAAATGGCGAAAAAAGCTGGTTATACAGCTGTTGTATCTCATCGTTCGGGTGAAACTGAAGATACAATTATTGCTGATATTGCTGTAGCTTTAAATACAGGTCAAATCAAGACTGGTTCAATGAGTAGAACTGACCGTGTTGCGAAATACAATCAATTATTACGTATTGAGGATGAATTAGGTTCTACGGCTGTTTACAACGGTCTAAAATCTTTTTACAATCTTAATAAATAAATAAGTTATGAAACCCCAAGGAAAGCCTTGGGGTTTTTAAAATATATGGATGACTCTTAACTTTTCTATTAGGATATGGTATAATAAAAGATAAGTAAGGGAATAAAACTATGAAAAAACAAGAAATTATCGAAATTACCACACCCGAAATGCCAAAAGATAATAGTAATCTAAAAGTTGACCTGGCAGAATTATATTTTGAACCAATAAATCGAGTAAAAAAACATCGTTTTTCTCCTAGCGGATTAAATCAAGATGAAAAGCGAGAAAAAATAAATGCCAACTTAACCGTTTTTGAGGAAAAACTAACAAAGATGTTGCACTTATATCATTTTTTAAACTTGTTTTCTTTTTCAACTGTAGAGCAAGAAGAGTTTGCAAGTATCCAAAAAAATATTGAAAAATATATAATTCGTTTAGAAAAAAAATATGAATCATTGAAAAAGGCGAATAATTCACTTAAAAGAAAAAGATTAGTGACAGAAGAAATGATTAATGAGTTATATTATGAAGTTGGGGATTTAGAGAGCTATTATGAAGATTTGATAGAAGACATCAATCAATATAAAAAAGAGTATCTTCCCAATTTAAAAATGGCTTCTTATGCTTTTTGTAATGAAAAGACATATCAAGAATTAAAGGATTATCGTAGTTATGTTGTTACTGAAATTGATAAATATAGTAGTTTACAAAATGCTTATGATTATATTTGTTATCACTCTGGGGAATTAATTACCAAAACGATTTCTCATTTGATCGCTTTTATGAAAAAAGGACTAACTAAAAATTATGTGTCTCAATTCACAATGGACTATTTTTTAGAGAATGAAATCATTATGTATTATGATTATCCAAAATGGATAGCTCTTTTTTCAAAAATAAATTATGTGATTAAAAAAAGCGATAAAGCTATTTTTGCGGATAAAAACTTCATTGCTTCCTATCAAGAACTAGAGTATAAGTATGTTGTCGTACTGATTTACAATGAATATCAGACAGCAAGGAGAGTATAATGAAGGGAGATTTTCATATCCATACCCAATTTTCTGATGGCTCCCTAACAGTAGAAGAAGTTTTACAAGAAGCTAGTAAACATGTAGAGGTGATTAGTATCACAGATCACGATACTTTGTCAGGTGCAAAGCTCGCTGGTAGTTTAGCGGATACTTATCAACTCAAGGTGATTTATGGGGTTGAATTATCGACGGAGAGAAAGAAAGAATCTGTTCATATTTTGGGTTATTTTAAAGACTTAAGTACAGTATCTACTCTTCAAACAATATTAGAGAATCAACGTGAACACCGTATTGCTCGTTGCAAAGAGATGGTTGCTCGTTTGGAAAAATATTTTCAAATCAAACTAGATATTGCACCCTTATTGAAATTAAATATTATTACTCGTGGTAGCATTGCCAATGAAATCATTGCTCAAGGGTATCCTTATACAAAAGCACAAATCTTTTCAACAATGATAGGAGAAGGGTGTGTTGCGTATCTTCCGAGCACAAAAATTACAACGGAAGAAGGAGTTGCTTTACTCAAGCAAGCACAAGCGACGATTATTTTAGCTCATCCAGTCCTTCTAAAAAAGAATAATTATCAGGAACTTATCGCTCTGGGGATGGATGGACTTGAAGCAATATATCCAGCTAATACGCCCGAAGATACTAAACGATTTAAGAGATTTGCTCTTTCTCATAATTTAATTTATACAGCAGGTAGTGATTTTCATAGTTTTGACGATCAAAAACATGGAAATATCGGTAGTAGTGTTCTGGAGAAAGAAGCGTTGACAGCATTTTTAAAGAAAGTTATGGAATAAGTTATGAATGTTAGAAAATTAGCACTAGAAGCGATTGAAAAAATAACTCGTAAAAAGGCATTTTGCAATATCGTGGTGAATGAGTTTCTAAATAAATTTGAACTGTCAGAAGAAGATAGGAGGTTATTTACAAACCTTGTTTATGGAACGATTCAAAATCTAATTACCATAGATTTTTATTTGGAACCTTATATTCGAAGAAAAAAACCAAAATCATGGGTAAAAAACCTTTTATACATTAGTGTTTATCAAATTGTTTATCTAGATATTCCTAAGTATGCAATTGTCAATGAATCAGTTGATATAGCTAACATTAAAGATAAAGCAATTGGATCGTTTGTTAATGCAGTTCTGCGTAATTTTTTACGAAACCCTCTTCGCAGCCTAGATGGCTATGATGACATTCAACGCTTAAGTATTAAATATTCCCATCCGATGTGGTTAGTCGCCTATTTATTGAAAGATTATTCCTTAGAGGTATTAGAAAAAATACTACAAGAAAATTCTCTCATTAAAAATGATGCGATAAGAATCAATACATTAAAGACAAATAAAGAGACGATAAAAACCAAACTTACTGAAGCGAATATTCAATTCAGCGATAATCCTTTGGTTGAAAACGGCTTAACCATTAATAAAAGCATTGTGAATCATCCATTATTTACGGAGGGATTCATCACTATTCAAGATATTTCTAGTCAAATGGTCAGCGAGATTACCAATCCTGAACCAAATAGTTTGATTTTGGATTTGTGTTCTGCTCCTGGTGGTAAAGCAGCCCATTTAGCTGCCCTGATGAATAATACTGGAACTATTTTTGCGTGCGATGTCTATCCGCATAAAATTAAATTAATGGAACAAACCTTTGAACGCTTGGGTGTGAATAACGTGAAAACACAGTTGATTGATGCCCGTAATGTTGCTAACAAGGTAAAAAAAGAATCTTTTGATTATCTCATTGCTGATGTGCCTTGTAGTGGATTAGGAGTTTTAAGTCATAAGGTAGATTTAAAGTATCAAATCACCTTAAAAGCAATTGAAGAGGTAGAGTACTTACAAGAGGAGATTCTGGAAAAATCCTATCAATTATTAAAACGCGGTGGATACTTGATTTACAGTACCTGTACAATCAACAAAGACGAAAATGAAAAGCAAATTGCTAAGTTTTTGCGTCGCCATGAAGACTTTACTAAAGTAGAAGAAAGGATTATTTTACCTTTTGAATATCATACGGATGGATTTTATATTTGTAAACTAAGGAGAAATTAAAATGGCAGTAAAGGGGATTTATGATTATTCTCGTGAGCGCCTTGAGGCATATTTTTTGGAAAAGAAACTGGCGAAATTTAGAGCTACACAAATTTTTGAAGCGCTATATCGAATCAGAATATCTGCTTTTTCTCAAATTACCAATATAAAAAAAGAAGTTATTGCCCAATTAGAGCAAGATTTCACCTTCCCCAAATTAGAGATCGTTACGAAAAACGTCGCTCGTGATGGGACGACAAAATTTTTGTTTCGCCTGGAAGATCAATCATTAATAGAAACAGTACTTATGATTCATGATTATGGGTATAGTGTTTGTGTTACTTCTCAGGTTGGATGTAATATGGGCTGTGCTTTTTGTGCCAGTGGTATGACAAAACGGATTCGCAATTTAACACCAGCAGAAATGGTGTTACAAGTTCTTACGATTGATAACTATCTTCGTCAAGAGGAAAAACGCGTAAGTCATGTTGTCATTATGGGAATCGGTGAACCTTTCGACAATTACGATAATGTGATTGAATTCATTAAGATTATCAATGATCCCAAAGGTTTGGAAATTGGCGCTCGACACATTACTTTATCCACTTGCGGTATTGTTCCTAAAATATATGAATTTGCTGAGTTGAACTTGCAAGTTAATCTAGCAATCAGTCTTCATTTTGCGAATGATGAAAAACGCAGTCGGTACATGAAGATTAATAAAAAATATCCCCTAAAAGCATTGATAACAGCATTAAAGGATTATTTTCAAAAAACAAAACGAAGAATTACTTTTGAATATATCCTTCTAAAGGGAATAAATGACTCGCTTGAAGATGCAAAAGAACTTTGTAATTTGATTCGCGGGTTAAACTGCTATGTGAATTTAATACCATACAATGAAACAGGGGGAATATTTAAACGCAGTGATGAGAAAGTAAGAGACCAATTTTTTGATTATCTGATCAAGAATAAAATTAATGCTATTATTCGTAAAGAACATGGTCATGACATTAACGCCGCTTGCGGGCAGTTACGAGTACAAAAAATGAAGGAGAAGTAATGAAGAAAGGACTAATCATCAAAGCCATTAGTGGAGAATACACTGTTTTCTTACCGAATCAACAAACGATTGTCTGCAAACCGCGAGGATTGTTTCGCTATCGCAGAAAAAATCCTTTGGTTGGTGATATTGTTGCGATCAATGAAGAAGAAAGAGTGATTACTTCCATTTATCCACGAAAAAACAGTTTGGAAAGACCGTTGATTGCCAACGTTGATAAAGTCTTTTTAGTCTTTTCGGTAATAGAACCCGATTTAAATTTAAACCTTCTCGATCGTTTAATCTCGATAATGGAATATCAAGACATTAAGATTATCATCGTATTTACAAAACTCGATTTGTTAGCGAATAAGGAAAATTTTAATTCTATTCATGATTACTACGAACAATTAGGATATCGAATTTATCGAAACGATATACCAGATTTTATTGAACAGATAAAACAGGAAGTGAACGAGCATCTTTGTGTTGTTGCTGGTCAAAGCGGTGTTGGCAAAAGCACTTTGCTCAATATTATTGATCCGGAGCTTAACCTTAAAACCGACGTGGTTTCTACTACCTTAAATCGCGGGAAACATACGACAAGGCATATTGAATTGATTCGTATTTTAGAAGGGTGGTTGGCCGATACACCAGGATTTGGAATTGCTAATTTTGAAGAGATTGATTTGTTGACCCTGAGCCACACCTTTCGTGAATTTTACCAGGCCAGTTCCAAGTGTAAATTTTCAAAATGTACCCATATTGACGAACCTGATTGCGAAGTGAAAAGACTTGTGGAGAAAAATATGATTTTAAGTTTACGATATCAAAATTATTTGTTGTTTGCGAATGAAATTAAAGAGACTAAGAAAAACAAATATTAGAAAGGAGACCGAAAATGATCGTTGCACCTTCAATTTTATCTGCTGATTTCTCAAAATTATTACAAGAAGTAAAAGAAGTCCAAGAGTATGGAGCTAAATTTCTTCATATTGATGTCATGGATGGCCATTTTGTTCCCAATATTACTATGGGACCAGTTGTTTATAAGGACTTAAAGGGAAAAGTTGACCTTGTTTTCGATGTTCATTTGATGATATCTGATCCATTGAAATACGCAAAGGATTTTGTTGCGGCCGGAGCTGATTATATCACTTTTCATTATGAAGCAGTTGAGGATAAAATGGAAGCAATTGAAACCATTAAAAAATTGGGTGTTAAGGTAGGAATATCGATTAAGCCCAATACTTCTGTTGAGGTTTTATATCAAATTTTACCCTATTTGGATTTAGTTTTAGTCATGAGTGTAGAGCCTGGTTTTGGTGGTCAAAAGTTTATGAGCAATGCTCTTGATAAAATTGCTTATTTAGCGGCCCAGAAAAAACAATACAATTATTCTTATTTAATCCAAGTAGATGGGGGAATCAACAAAGAAACAGCTCAATTATGCCAAAAGGCGGGTTGTGAAGTCGTTGTAGCGGGAACGTATATTTTCGAAAGTGATGACCGCCAGGGAGCAATTAAAGGATTACTCGCCTTATGATAGCAAAAATTGTATGTGCAGGATTTGATAGTTTTAAAGATATTTATCAACATGATGAAGATGAATTCATAATTGCTGTTGATGGAGGGATTATTGCTACTTCCTCACAAAATATCATTGCCAAGGTAGCAATTGGTGACTTTGATTCTTCTGACATTGAACGTTATGGATTTGCGTATGAAACAAAAATTGCCTTTCCCCAAGAAAAAAACGCAAGCGATTTGGAACTTGCGATTGAATATGTTGCCGAAATGGATTTTTCACGAATTGAAATCTATAATGGTAGTGGTAACCGACTAGATCATTTCCTATCGATTATCCGTGTAATGGCAAAATATAGTCATCTTAACATTCACTTGCTCGACAATAGTAACGATATTTTTATCGCCAAGGGAACTGTTGAATTCATCAAGGACCAGTATAAATATATTTCTTTTTTTGCTATAGAGAATGATACTAAAATTACCTTGCAGGGTTTTAAATATAATCTAGATAATTATATTTTACAAGTTGAAGATAATATTTGTTTAAGCAATGAAATCCTTGAAATCGGAAAACTCATAGTCGATAAAAAAGTGATTGTTGTGAAATCGTTAGGGTAATAAAAAAAAGGCTTAACCGCCTTTTTTTTATTATTATGCACGCTCAACAAGACCTGATTTTAAAGCACGAGTTGATACATATACACGTTTAACTTTTCCATCTACATCCTTAATTCTAACTTTTTGTAAGTTAGCTTTCCATTTTCTTTTCGTTGCACTAAGAGAATGAGAACGGTTATTACCTGAAACTGTTCCTAAGCCAGTTATATAACATTTACGAGCCATATTGCACCTCCTAAAATCGATTCTATTTTATTAACCTTGTCTATTATACCATATTATTAATGGCAAATCAAGAAGAATTGACAATATTTTATAAGCGCCATTATTTCATCAAATAGTAAAAAAATAGTAAAAAAACACATCAATCTCAATAGAAAAACGCATTCTTTGGAAGGCAAATTGTCTTGATTAAGAGTGCAAATTGTGGTATAATGTCTAAGAAGTATTTTTTTTAAAATAGATTAATAAGTAAACAATATATAAATGGAGGCATTTTAATGCAAATCATGAAACTTGACGGAGCTATATTTAAGACTCTGGTTTTAAATGGTGCCGAAAAATTAAAAAAAGATTATCAGAGAATAGATTCTCTTAATGTATTTCCTGTACCTGATGGTGATACAGGAACAAATATGAAAATGACAATTGAAGGTGGAGTTAACGAGATTTATAACTCTCACGATACGAGCATATATGAAATTTCTAAGAAACTTTCACGCGGTATGCTAATGGGAGCGCGTGGAAATTCTGGAGTAATCCTATCGCAGTTATTTCGAGGATTGAATAAGGGATTCGAAGGTTTTGAACAAGTCGATGCTATTCGTTTGGCTCATGCTTTTGATAGTGGAGTAAAACAAGCATACAAGGCGGTAATGAAACCGGTAGAAGGAACCATTCTGACCGTAGCTCGTGAAGCTTGTGAGAAAATGTTGACGATTTCTTCTTCAAGAATGACAATTAATGAGTTTTTCATCGAGTATATTGCAGAAGCAAGAGCTTCGCTTGCGAGAACCCCTGATATTTTGCCAGTATTAAAAGAATCAGGCGTTGTTGATAGTGGTGGTGCTGGATACCTTGCGATTGTTGAGGGTATGGCTGAAGCTTTAGACGAGAATTTTGCCGGTACTGATACCTTTGAAGTAGCCCATGCAGTAACCCATTTACCGCAGGCGACCGCTAAAGAAGTTGAATTTGGTTATTGTACTGAGTTTATTTTACGTTTAAGCGAGGAATTTAATTCCGAAGACTTTAATGAACAAATAATTTATGAACAAATCAATCCTTTAGGAGATTCAATTGCTCTTGTTAAGGATGAAGATTTGGTAAAAGTTCATATTCATACATTAAAACCAGGAGATATTTTAAATATTGGTCAAACTTATGGTGAATTTATTCATCTGAAGATTGAAAATATGACTATTCAACATAACGAAAGCGCTGAAATTACCCATGTTGCTGAAGGTGAATGTCCATGTGGAGAAGAGCATTTTCCTAAAGCCGTTAAACCAGATATTCGCAAGAAATATGCAATTGTTGCTGTTGCTACTGGCGAGGGATTAATTCAAACTTTTAAAGATTTAGGGGCAGATTATGTTGTTTCTGGTGGTCAAAGCATGAACCCTTCTACGGAAGATTTTATTCGTGGTTTTGATATGTTAAACGCTGAAAACATTTTTGTATTTCCCAATAATAAGAATATCATTCTTGCTGCCAATCAATCAGCAAAAATTTATACGGAAAGCCATATCCATGTTGTTGAAACAAAGACATTGGCACAGGGGTTTTCTGCCTTGACCATGATCGATTTGAGTGGAGAGCCAGAAGAAATTATTCAAGATTTAGAAAAAGTCATTGCCAATGTTACCACTGCTCTAGTTACCTATTCTATTAGAGATACTGTGTTAGAAGGCATTGATATTCATAAAGATGATTTTATTGGTATTTGTAATGGCAAGATTGTGGCTTCCCATAAAAGACGTAGTGAAGCAACAAAGGAATTATTAAAAAACGCCATAAATGATGACAAAGAAATTATTACCATTATTTATGGAGCTGATGTTTCCGAAAGAGAAGTAAATGAATTAGTAAGATATGTTGAGAAGAATTATAGCAATCTTGAAGTAGATGTAATTGAAGGAAATCAAGAAGTCTATAGTTATATTCTAGCAATAGAGTAGAATGGGCTTTCAGCCCTTTTTCTTGTTTAGGACATGGTGAAATTATGAAAGAAATTTTATTAAGCGAAGTATCATACATAACTCCCAAACAAGTTTTGTTTCTTAAAAAGAGCAATATCAACACAGTTGAGGATTTGCTGTTTAGTTTTCCAACTAAGTTTGAAGATTATACGATTAAGTCATTCAAGGATATTGTCCCTGAAACAAATGTAACGATTGCTGGTGTAGTGCAAACTAAAGCTACCGTTACCAATGTGAAGACAAAACTTTCAGTCATGAATTTTTATCTTGATGTGGAGGGAAGAAAGATACGGGCAACCATTTTTAATCGCCATTTCTTAAGATCGAAGATTAATTATGGTACTTATGTTCGCTTAACGGGTAAATTTAATGAAAATATGCGCAACTTTACTGCTTCGGAAATTCATTTTAATGAATTTAGCAGCGCCGTTAATCCTATCTTTAATATCAAAGGGATTACTGATGAAAAGATGCTCGAATTAAAAGAAAAAGTCTATGATGATTATTGTGATGAGATAATAGAAGTTTTACCAGCAGAAATCAGAACAAAATATAATTTGATTGGTTTAAAAAGAGCAATAAAATATATCAATATTCCCGATGAAATTGAAGAAGTTCAATTGGCGATTAAACGCATTAAGTTTGAGGAATTATTTTTATATCAATTGAAAATAAAATATATGTTATACATGAGAAAGCATTTTCCTCAAGGAGTATCTATTCATTTTGATCAAAAACGAGTCGACAATTTTATTAAAACGTTGCCTTATGAATTAACTATTGATCAAAAGCAGTCACTTGATGAAATTTTTACGGATATGCAAGCTCCTTACAAAATGAATCGTTTATTACAAGGAGAAGTTGGTAGTGGTAAAACAGTGGTAGCTGCTATTGCTTTATTTGCTGTGATTACAGCTGGTTATCAAGGAGCAATTATGGTTCCTACCGAAGTCCTTGCCAATCAACACTATCTTACTTTCAAAGATTTATTTAAAAATGAAGAGATTAATATTGTGATGTTATCTTCATCGGTAAATAATAAAGATAAAAAAGCAATCCTTACCGATTTAGCTGATAAAAAAGTGGATATTATCATAGGAACACATGCTTTATTTCAAAAAGATGTTGAATTTCATTCATTGGGTTTAGTCGTTACCGACGAAGAACATCGATTTGGTGTTCGCCAAAGAGTGTCTATCGTTGGTAAAGGTCATTTGATTGACCATTTAAAAATGAGTGCAACACCAATTCCACGCACATTGGCAATTAGTGTTTTGGGTGAATCGGATATTTCCTTAATTAAAACTTTACCAGGAAATAAAAAAGAAGCAATAACTCGTTATATCCGCTATGAAGATCGTGCTATCGTATTGCAACATATGAAGCAAGAATTAGCAGTTGGTCATCAAATCTATGTTGTTGCGCCGATGATTCAAGAATCTGAGGTTATGGATTTACAGAACGCAACAGAAATATACAATAATATGACAGAATACTTTAAAGGTATTTGCCAAGTGGGATTGATTCATAGTCGCTTGAAGACCAATGAAAAAGAACAAGTAATGGCGGATTTTTCAGCAAACAAAATTCAGATTTTGGTTTCAACAAGCGTAATAGAAGTAGGAGTGAATGTCATTAATGCCACAACTATGGTAGTTCTTGATGCTGATCGCTTTGGAATTGCTCAACTACACCAAATGCGGGGTCGTGTTCGTCGTAGCGATGAACAAGCTTACTGCTTTTTGATTAGCAATACTGAAGCGCAAAGCGCGATTGAACGATTGAAACTTGTTGAGGAAAATAATGATGGCTTTATGCTGGCAGAAGAAGATTTAATTATTAGAGGTCCAGGGGATTTCTTTGGTGAAAAACAATCGGGTACTATTCCGTTTAAAATGGCAGACTTGGTATTAGACAAGGAAATATTAGAAACGGTTAATGAACTTGCCAATCAAGTTATCGATGAGCAAAAACTATTCACCAATCCTGAATATGAAGAAATTAAGAAAATAGTAGATAATAATTACCAACAAAATAAAGAAATGCTTGATTAGGAGGAACTAATGATTAAATTAGCAATTGATGCCATGGGTGGCGATTTTGCCCCAGAAGCCATTGTAAAAGGGGTTAACTTAGCAATCGCCGCATATCCCGATATTGAATTAGTCTTATATGGTGATGAACAAGAAATAAAAAAATATTTGCAAGTAAATGAGCGTGTGAGAATCGTCCATGCTCCTAAGAAAATTGATATGGGAGAGGAAGATCCGATTGGTGAAATTCGTCGTAATCGCGATACTTCCCTTGTCATGGCTTTTCAGGCAGTAAAGGACAAAGAAGTAGATGGGGCAGTAACAGCAGGTCCAACTCAAGGAACAATTGCTGCTGCTCATCTTGTGATTAGAAGAATTAAAGGAATGAAACGGGTTGCCCTATGCCCTACTTTACCGGACATTGGCGGGAAGCCACGCCTACTACTCGATGTGGGAGCGAATGTTGAACTAAGAAGTGAACACATTGTACAATTAGCAGAATATGCGACAATTTATTTGCAAGAAACAGCTCAAATCAAGAAACCACTGGTGGGATTATTAAATATTGGTAGTGAACCAGGAAAAGGTCGTGAAGTTGATAAAGAAACCTTCCAATTGTTATCACAAAATCAAAATATTCATTTCTTTGGTAATGTTGAACCAAAAGAATTGTTTTTTACCGATTGTGATATTTTAATTACTGATGGATTCACTGGTAATATGGTGATGAAAACTAGTGAAGGTGTTGCGAAAATGATCGGTAAATATTTAAAAGATGAAATTAAGAAAAGTTTCAGTGCAAAAATCGGTTATCTTTTCATGAGAAAAGTTTTTAAGAATTTTAAAAAAGCGATGAATCCAGATGAAATTGGAGGTTCAAATTTATTTGGTGTTGATGGTGTTGTTGTGAAAGCGCATGGAGCAAGCAGTGATTATGCTTTCTCTAAAGCGATTAATCAAGCGAGATTGACCGTTCAAGGAAATGTAATTGAGAAGATGAAAGCTATTATTGGAGATGATACCAGTGATAGTTAAAGATGATTTTGAAACTAAATTTTCGCGTATTGCCAAACGCTTGCATTTAAAATATAAGAATTTGGAATTATATCGAATGGCTTTTACCCATAAAACTTATGGTAATGAACATAATTGTCCTTATAACGAACGTTTGGAATTTTTAGGTGATGCCATTCTTGATTTTCTCGTTGGTGAATATTTATATAATAAATTTCCGGATATGCCAGAAGGAGAACTATCAAAAACGAGAGCAAAATTTGTTTGTACGGAAGCGAATGCTGAGTATTCCAAGCTTTTAAAACTAAATGAAGGATTATTGCTGGGAAAAGGAGAAGCCGCCCAAGGCGGTAATACAAAACCAACCGTTTTAGCGGATTTATTTGAAGCCTTTTTAGGTGCTGTTTATCTCGACTTAGGAATTGGAAAAGTGAGAAAGATTCTTAATCAAGTAATATTTTCCCGTTTTGAAGCGATTGATCAAGGATTTTTTGTGGATTATAAGAGCGAATTGCAAGAATATATTCAAGCTGAAAGTAGAGAATCTTTGATTTATAATTATCAAGAGGAAGGACCTAGTCATGACAAAACCTATCTTGTTCAAGTGATGCATGAAGGTGTTGTTTTAGGAAGTGGATTAGGAAAAAGTAAAAATAAAGCCGAACAAGCAGCGGCAAAAGATGCCTTAAGTAAGATGGCAAGGTAAAAAGAACGTATTGCAATTTTAATCAAAAAAACTTACAATATATAAAAAAATAGGAGTAGCCCATGAATCGATACTATGATTTATTAAAGAACAATTTTTTGGATTTTAATCGCATTTTGTTGGAAAAATATCATCAATTGCAGTTGAATGAACTTGATGTTGTTATTCTAATGAAACTAAATAGCTACTTGATTCAAGGAGAAAAATCAGTATCTTTTGACCAATTAATATCGACTATGACAGCTACTGAAGAAGAATGTAGTAATCGTGTTATCGACTTAATTAACAAAGGAATTATTACAATGGAACTTTCGAAGGAAACAGGGAAAGAAATCTATGGTTTAGATGAACTTTATCGAAAACTTAGTTTTATCATTGATGGTGAAGATGAAAAAATAGATAAAGAAGAGCAAAAGCGATGGATAAAGACGACGATTAATGATTTGGAAAGAGAATTGAAAAAAATCTTGACCCCGTTGGAAATCCAAATGGTTAATAAATGGTATATTGATTACCATTACCAATATGAAGAAGTGTGTGAAGCACTATTGGAAACTTTGAAAGTGAAAAATCGCGGAATGAACTTTATGGATCGTTATTTATATAAACAACACAACAAAACAGAAAGCACAGTCGAAGTAAAAGAAAATATCCAAGATATGTTTAGTAAGGTTTATAGTGGACGCCAATGATGTTTTAGAAATCCTTACTTCCATGTATCCAAATGCTCGCTGTGAATTAAATTATCAAACGAAATTTCAACTATTAATTTCTGTTGTATTGTCTGCTCAAACAACTGATATTCTCGTGAATAAGGTAACAAAAGTGTTGTTTTCTAAGTATCCAAAAATCAGCGATCTAGCAGAAGCTGATGAAGACAGTGTCAAGGAGATTATTAAAATAATAGGTCTTGCCAATACAAAAGCTAAAAATATCATCGCTTTGGCGAAAAAACTGATGGCTGATGGTCATCAAGAAATCCCTAATGACTATGATTATTTAATTACTCTTCCTGGAGTAGGTCGTAAAACTGCCAATGTTTTTCTGGCAGAGGGCTTTCATGTCCCTAAAATCGCAGTAGATACTCATGTTTTACGCGTATCCAATCGCTTGGGATTTGTTGATAGTAGTGATCCAGTGGTTGTTGAACAAAAATTGATGGAGCTATATCCTCAAGAATTATGGCATCAGGTTCACTTAAAATTACTATTTTTTGGTCGCTATTTTTGTAAAGCAAGAAATCCACAATGTGAGCACTGCCCTTTGATTTCGATATGCCAATATAAAAAGCATGTTAGTTTAAATTAACATGCTCTTTTATTTTGCTAATTTTTTAAATAGGATTTTAACTCTTCACCATCAGGTGTTACAAAAACAGTTTTATAGTTTGTATAAAGGACAAATGAGCCTTTTTCATTAGGAACTTTCTTTACATTTTTAACAAAAGTATAATCAACAGCAACATTGCTTGAGTATCTGCTTTTAGAATAGAAAGCCGCTATTTTTGCCGCTAAATGAATGGTTTTCAAACTAGGATTGTTGTTCCTCAAGATGGTATGACTTCCGGGACTTCCTTGAACATGGAAAAAATAATCCGTTTTCTTCGCTAATTTATGAGTTAAATAGTTATTTTGGATATTGTTTTTACCGACTAGAATTTGGTTGCCATCATCATCTTGATAGGTAGTAAGATTAGGTTTTGAATCTTTTTTAGTGTTATTCACTGTTTTTTTAAGATTTAACTCTTGATAAATCTCCCTTAAATCATTTGCTTTCGCAAGATTTAATTGTTCTAGCAAACAAATATAGTATTCAATATCTTGCTTTGTTCTTTCCATTTGTTCTTTCAAGTGGATAATCGTTCGTTTTGCCTTTTTGAATTTACTGAATATATTTTCTAGATTTTTTGTTGGTGATAATAATGGATCGAGTTTTATGGTGTAAGGTAAACCATTTAAGTAGAAATCATCAACAGTTATCTCCATATCTCCCTTTTTTACTTGATGAAGATAGGCAGAAAGAAGATTGCCTGTTTTTTCATATTCTAAATTTTGAATCGCTTCTTGATAATCTTTTTCTTGTTTTGCTAATTTTGTTTTGTTTTTACTGATTTCTTTTTTCAGGTAGTTTTCCAAATAGGTTTGTTCACTATTTAAATTATTTAGATTCTTTAAATTTAGATAGAAAAATTCCAACATTTCCGATAGAGTGGGGAAAAATGTTTTTTGAGCTTGTAAATGTTCAAGTGGAAAGCAATAAAAATAGGATTTTTGACTAGTTTCCATAATAGTTGGTTGAGTGGGCTGGTTGATAATATCTTGATTATCCTGATAAACCATTTCAGTAAAGGTTAGATTACTTACTCCTTCAAAATTATTCTGTTTTAAAGACCCTTTTTGAGTAAAAGGATTTAGTTTACCTAAAGATAGATGTTGATATTTTATTTTAGGAACGACGATTCGTTTTTCTTCTTCGTTGGGAAGTTTTCTTTTCTGCGCTTCAATGATGATTTCTTCGGCGTTGGTAAGAATCAAATTAGCATTTCGACCATAAATTTCAAAATACAATTTATTTTTCTCTTGGTAACCTAAATCATCAAAATGGATGATTTCAAAAACCACTAAGCGGTCATTTTCAATTTGTTCTAGAGAATGAATGATGCCATTTTCGCATTTGCTTTTCAGTTGATTATAAAAAAGGCTTGTTTTTTTAGAGGCAATATATTCATTTTTGGTAATTCTTAAATGGGGAGAATTGTTGTTTGCGCTAATCAAAAGGTTTTTTCGGTTTGATAAGGAAAATACAAAATCTGTTTCGTTGATCGATAACACTTTATTAATCCGGTAACCTTCAAGATTAGGTTTTAATTCATGAAGCAGATGATGTAAGAAGACGCCATCAATATTCATTTTGCTCACCTCTTTTTTTTATTTTATCATAAGTTAAGAGTAAAAACAAACCAAATTGAAAACGTGTTTATTGGTGAACCTGGTTTCTTTTGAAAAAATGTCTTTCCTTTTCATGAAAATTATTGTATAATATGTGTAAAATAAATGAGGTATTTTATGAAACTTAATGATAAAGGCTTATTGATAGTGATATCAGGTCCATCCGGAGTTGGAAAGGGAACGATAAGAAGTGCTTTATTTGAGATGGAAGGACATGATCTTATTTATTCTGTTTCCCTGACAACAAGGAAACCACGAGCCGAAGAAGTTAATGGTCGTGAGTATTGGTTCATTAGTAAAGAAGAATTCGAACAAAGAATAAAAGATAATAAAATGCTTGAATATGCTGAGTTTGTCGGGAACTATTATGGAACCCCTTTAGACACGGTAGAAGAACAATTGAAATCAGGTAAGGAAGTCGTTCTTGAAATTGAAGTAAACGGCGCAATGCAAGTGAGAGAGAAAATGAGCGATGCTGTGTTCATTTTTATAGCTCCACCTTCATATGAAGCACTAGAAAAACGGTTAAAATCGCGAGGAACAGAAGACTCGGAACATATAAAAGAACGTATTGAAAAAGCCAAAAAAGAATTAGATTTGGCTTATCAATATGATTATATCGTTGTCAACGATGAAGTGAAAAATGCCGCTGATAAAATAATGGCAATCATTAGAGCAGAACACGCAAAGACAGAACGAACAATTCATAAATACAATTCATTATTGGAGGTGAAAAATAATGATTAATTCTTATGATGGCATGCGTTATCCATCTATTGACCAATTAATTGAAGTAACAAAGTCAAAGTACAAACTTGTTGTTGGTGTTGCGAAAAGAGCACGAGAAATTGAACATGGAGAAGATATTTTAATAACAAATCCACATAATAAAAGAAGTATTGGGATTGCTTTAGAAGAGATTATCGAGGGAAAAGTAGAAATCATCAATGCTGTTGAAACTGAAGAAGAAAAATAATTCCTGTATCAGGAATTTTTTTTACTTTATTTTGTTATGAAAATATGATAATATAAAAATATAAATAAATGTTTTCTTTTGATACTACTATATAATAGGAGGTGTGATATTCATGTTTGCAAAAGTTGTAGTTGATGTAAAATCATCCAATGTTGATATAACTTATACTTATCGCATTCCTGAAGAGTATCAAGATTATATTAACATCGGAAGTAGAGTATTGGTTAATTTTGGTGTAAGAGAAATCTTGGGATATGTCATCGCAATCGAAGAAGAAACGGATTATTCTGGGCAAATCAAGGATATTCTTGATGTTTTGGATTATACCAAAGAATTAACACTAGAGCAGGTAGAATTAGCGAAAAAAATCAGTGAAGATACTAAAACACTGATGATAAGCGCTTTAAACCTAATGTATCCTTCCTTTTTGAAGGCCAAATATCGTCGATATTTAAATATCAATAATTTTTCTGATTTAGATGCGGAGTTAGCACTGCTTTTTGCCGGGAAAAATAAAGTGTTGATAGATAAGGAAATCTTAAAGTTTTTTCCCAAAATAAAAAAAGAAATTGAAAAAGGGAATATTGAAATCTCTTATGATAATTATTCCTATGGGAAAAACAAGCAAGTAAAGAAATATTACATTAACAAGAAATTAGCCGATGATCTAACCGGATTAAGTCAAAGAAGAGGTGAAGTGATTACTTATGTAGCGAATAATCCGGAGGCGACACTAGAAGATATCAGAGAAAATACAGGATGTTCTAAAGAAT
>JAAYBG010000047.1 GCA_012718985.1 Acholeplasmataceae bacterium | reverse complement strand
TTGACATAAATCAATTGTTAAAGTATAATAAACCCAGTCAAAATTAAAAATCTTCATTCGATAATAAGATAAAACAAAGATACTTTTTACTGAAAACCATTGATTTTCATCTTTAAATAATCAACGAATGATACACTCGCTTAATTGATTATAAAAAATTAAGTATTGAAAAAAATTATCCTGACAATAATCAATTCAAACATTGGAGATAAATTATGGAAATAAACAAAATTCTAGCAAATAATTTTCTAATCTGGGATAAGTTAACCAGCGAAGAAAAAACAAAAATAACAAATGCTGCTGTTATTAAACGTTTTGTTGCTGGCGAAGCAATACATCATGGAAGTTATGATTGCTCTGGTCTAATCATATTAATTAGCGGTTCACTAAGAGCTTATATGATGAACGAAAGCGGAAAACAAATAACCCTGTATCGCTTATTTGAAAAAGATATCTGCCTTTTTTCAGCTTCTTGCGTAATGAAAGATATCACATTCGATATTTACGTCGATTGTGAGAAGGATGCTACTGTAGTTCTAATTCCTATTAATCAGTACAAAGAAATTGTCGATAATTCTCGGACTATTTTAGATTATACAAATCGTATTCTCACTTCAAGGTTTTCCGACATCATGTGGATTTTCGAACAAATGGCCTTCCATAGTCTGGATAAACGATTAGCTTATTACCTAATCGAACAATCCTATAATGAAGGCACTAACACTTTGAATTTTACTCATGAAAAAATAGCAAATGATTTAGGCACTGCTCGTGAGGTGATTAGTAGAATGTTGAAATATTTTGAATTAGAAAAAATAGTGGAATTAAAGAGAAATAAAATCATTATCCTTGACGAGAAAAAATTGTCTGAGATAAGTGAAAAATGACAGCGATTAAACTAATAATATTTGATATGGATGGTATCATTTTCGATAGTGAAAAATTATACATGCATTTTCTAAAACTCATAATGAAAAGATATCATTACAACTTAACAAAAAGACAGTACCTTAAGACATTAGGACTTACCGATTCAGCGACAAGAATAAAAATGCAGAAACTATTTGGTTCATCTTTTGATTTTGATAAGATTTATTCAGAAGCTAAACAAGAAATGATGGCCTATATTGAAGAAAACAATATCCCTATAAAAGATGGGATAATAAACTTACTCAATTTTTTAAAAGCAAACAATTTTAAAATAGCCATCGCTTCTTCAACTGAAAAAGCCACTATCTTTTACTATCTTCAAAAAAGCAATTTAACTGGTTATTTTGACTATATTGTTGGGGGAGATGATGTTACAAATTCCAAACCCCATCCAGAAATTTTCTTGAAAGTATGTGACAAAGCAAATATTGACCCATCAATGGCTATTGTCTTAGAAGACTCCCCCAATGGACTTTTAGCAGCAATCAAAGCTAACATTACCACTATCTGTATTCCCGACTTACTATTTCCTTCTCAGGAAATCGTAAACAAATGCTTTGCCATGGTAAATAATGCTGACGAAATAATTGAACTTATAAAAAAGGGCATCAACTAAATTGATATGATGCCCTTTTTATTTATTGAAATTCTTTTTCATAGCTGGTAATTTTATTAATCGACATAATTAATAATGGTATTAAAACAATTTGTAGCACAATACCTGGAATTGCATTGATAAATGCATCAGCAACAAAAATTGCCCAAGTAAACACCTCTGTATCAGAAAAGCCAAGTAAAACAACTCTTACCATTCCCCATACAACTCTCCCCACAAGCATCGCTGTAATTAAAGATAGATAAATACCAATCGTCTTTTTCTTAAAAAACGAATACAGCAATCCGCTAACTGCTCCATAAGTAGCAAGTTCAAAAGTCATTGCAATTCCATTGGGATAAATTGGGGGAAACCCGAACAAGAGAAATCTTAATAACGGCATGATAAGCCCCACGATCAGCCCCCATTGCCAACCACAAATAAATCCACAAATTAAAACAGGAATATGCATTGGTAAAAGAGCAGAACCTATTTCTGGAATTTGTCCTGTCAGGAAGGGAAGAACTAATCCTATCGCTAGCAATAATGCGGATAGAACCATATTTTGAATTTGCTCTTTTTGTTTAAACATATAAACACCTACTTAATAATTAAAAATTAAACATGATAATATTAGGGAAGAATAATAATAAAATACCAATCACCAGCATTAATATTCCCCCTATTAAATGGGAATATTTTGTAACCTTGTTAGACATTCCGATTGCTTTTAAACTGAATGTTGCTATGGCAAAAATAACCAAATCATCTAACAAAAAGAAAAAAATGTAGACGAACACATACAATAATTCTTTTGCAGTACTCACATCATTAATGGTAAGAATTTGAGAAAACAGTACTGGTAATCCTGCCGAACAAGCTAACTCAATAAAATTAATCGTAATTGCCAAGGCAATTATCCCGATTAAAGCAATAAGAATGCTTTTCTCATTGATGATTTTCCTTATTTTGCTTGATATTTTACGGCGTTGTGTAGGATTTGTTACATCACAACCCTCTTCTTGCTTAATCGTCGCTTTGATATAACGATAAACATTATATCCACCAGCACATAAAGCAAAAATACCAATGATAATAATAAATACTTGTTTGGCGGCAATCAACTCCACTATCTTTATCCAAGCCATCATAACAACAAAATAAAATAGTGCTGATACTATGAGAAAGACTCCTCCATATAACCAAATCTTTTTTCTGTCACCTGTAGGGATTAACATCGTAATCAAGAAGATAAGAATCCACATTGCACAGGGATTAACTCCATCTACAAATCCCATTACTATGGCGATTAATAATAGCGAAAAATTCTTCACATCCACCTTTCCAATAATAGGAATTGTAATATAACTTTCTTCACTGACTTCAATATCATTTGGATCAATTGTTTCATTATTAATCAATTTTTGAATGACATCTACAAAACTACTTGTTTGATATTTTTCAATATATGTAAGCATCTCATTCTTAATATTTTCATTGAATCCGATAAAACTCTTTCCTCCAATAACAGTAAATGGAACGACTATTCTTTTTTCAATATCGAAAATTTCAGCTGCGCGATAGAACAGGTCTTTATTCGCTTGTGCTTTATGACTATCCTCATCATCCATGGTATAGTATATAATCTCAATATTATATTCTTCCGGTAATGACAACAAGTATTTTTCTTCTTCAGTGCAATTATAACAAGTAGTATTGTGAAAAAAGTGAATTGGGATTACCTGATTATTGTCGGTTTTCGTTAATAAACTAAAACAAGAAAAGAAAAAAAGCAAAGATAAAATAAATAGTAACCTTAATATTTTCTTATTCATTTAAAAAATCCTCAAATATCTTTTCGATTTCTTTTGTTTTCTTTTCACCGATGATTCTCTTCACTTCTTTTTCTTCTTTTATAATTATACAAACAGGTAAAGTATGCCCAATGTTTAAATGATCAACTTTTTCTTCATCCATATCAAAATCTAGTTCGGTAAACTTGGTTATTCTATGTTTTTTTGCTAGTTCTTGATAACGTGGTTTCATAATAAGACAACTTGTACACCAAACAGCGGTAATCAGTATAAGCTCCATTTAATTCACCATCTCTTTGATTGCATTAATCAAAGCATCTATCTCAGTCGATGTTGTTAAATGAGCTAAACTAACTCTAACACTCGATAATGCCAATTCTTTGTCCCCTGTTAAATGATAGACAGCTAGCGACATGGTTTGTTTACTTGAACAAGCAGTGTGATTAGAAATATAGATTTCTTTTTGACTCAAGTATTCAACAATCTCGACACTATCCTTTCCTAGAATACTAAAATTGACAATATGAGGAATCGCATATTCATTGCTATTTATTCTTATCTGGGAGATTTTAGAAAGTTCATTAATTAAATATTCATTCATTTCTTTTGTTTTTTGATATCGTTCAATAAAATTTTCTGTTGCTAATTTTAATGCGTATGCCATTGAATGTACCAAGGGATGAAACGGTGTGCCACTACGATACTTTGAAGTACTGGTTCCTCCATGAATTTGAGGAATTAGTTTAATCTCTTTTTTCTTGATTAAAGCTCCTACCCCCTTAACGCCATAGAATTTGTGAGCAGAAAAACTCATCATATCTATCTTTCCCCAATTCTCCTCTACTTTTCCCATGCTTTGTGTAACGTCGCAATGAAAAATTATTTGTGGGTACTTTTTTAAAAGTTGAGCTATTTCAGTAATCGGTTGTTTAATCCCGATTTCACTATTAACAGAAACAATTGATACTAAAATTGTTTTATCTGTGATTAACTTTTCCAAACTAGTTAAATCGACTAATCCCTTTTTATTTGTTGATACAAAATCAATTTGATACCCTTTATTTTGTAAATAACCAATTGGTGCAGTTACTGATGGATGTTCAAAACTGGTGGTAATAATCCGTTTATCAGTAGTAAATCTCTCAACATACCCTTTGATTGCTAGATTATTAGCCTCAGAGGCACCACTTGTATATATAATTTCATATTCATTTTCATCAAGGTTAAGATTTTTTAGAATCTCTTTGCTGTCTTGTGAAAGCTGGTTTCTACATTTCACTCCTAACGTGTGGAGAGAATTTGCATTACCAATAAAACTTTTTGATGCTTCACAAAAAGCATTTAGAACCTTATTATCAACAGGAGTGGTTGCTGAATAATCAAAATAGATCATGATAATATCTCCTTTATTACTTCAAATATTATATCATATTTGTTGAGAAAAGCAAATATCATTATAATCGCAATAAAAAAAAGGAGCTTTTACTCCTCATTTTTTTGCTTTTTCAAAGACAAAAAATAATTGATTAGATATAAAATTCCCGGTATCAATAAAAACCATAATTGAAATTGCCACTCAAAACTAGCAGAAGCAATAATATCGATAATATTAAAAGCGAAAATGCTCGCAATAATCACAATTCCTCCCCAAAGTTCTCGCCAAAAACCCAAAAATACTCCAATCATAAAAAATAAAATACATAACAATAACAGGATATCTAGCCATGTTAACGTGTTCATCTTATCCCAAATTTTCTCACCAATAAAGAAAAGGAGCAATGTTCCAACAAAAACAAGTCCAACAGCACGAGCAATCCATCTCAGTATTTGAATTCTTTTATGTTTTTTCATAGCATTCCTTCCAAACCTTATTTTAGTCCTGTTTTAATTCTTTTGAAAATCATAAATATCGAACTTGAGGATATCTCATTCTATTTTCTTATTTTATAATATCCACCAGCAAGCGGCCTAATATCGTCAACCGTTATTACTAAGTCCTTAGAAACTTCATTACATAAATTCAGGATGTTTTTCATTTGTTTACGAGCAGCATAAAGAAAAATAATCATTTTCTTATGTGTCATTCCTGATGCTTCTATTGTTGTAACACCAAACTTGTTATCTCGAAGATGATTAGCAAGTTTTATCCCAATGTCTTCATCGGCAATGATTTCAACTCTAATGTTCCCTAGCGCTATTTTATCTTCTAATAATGATCCAAACATTTGACCAAAAGCAAAACCCGCTGCATAGGCAAGCACTTTAAATGGATCTTCAGTAATGTCAACTAATACTGTAGATACGACCAACAACCAAATTACAATTTCAAAAAAGGCAATTACTGTTGCCAGTTTTCTTTCTCCCTTTGTTATTAAAACCATTCTTAAAACACCAATGGTTACTTCAATAATTTTCGCTATGAAAATTATTATATATAATAAAACTGGATGCATAATATCCTCCTCGTAATTTGCTGTTACAT
>JAAYBG010000004.1 GCA_012718985.1 Acholeplasmataceae bacterium | reverse complement strand
TTTTTAAAAAACACTGAAGTTTTATTCACCTCAGCGCCTTTTTTTTATTTCTTAAGTTCTTTTTTCCATAAACCATGTAAATTGCAATATTCATATACTGCTACTGGTTCATCATCAATTAATGTAAACTTTACATAAGGTTCGTCCCCTGGATTAAGTGCTTTTCTCTGACCACCATGTTTGGTTTCTAAATATACCCATTGAATATAATGAGCGGGAACCATTGGATGGGGAACACTTCCTATTTTTGCTTCCACTACATTTCCCTTTACCTCTACAAAAGGAACATGCTTTTCTTGTGATGCATCAACTGTATTGACAACAAGTTCTTCCATTTTTTCTCCACAACAAATAATAGGAACACCACTTGCATGAATCATTCCGACAAGATTGTTGCAATGTTTACAAATAAAAAATCTACTCATGTTTAAGCCCTCCTCATACGGAACTATTTTAACATAATCTTTTGATTTAATCCATAGATTTGCTTGTTTTTTTTAATTTTTCTTGAAAAGGCTTTCTTTTTGTACTAAATTATGATAAAATGCTAGAGTTAGAATTATACTTTCGGAGGGCTTATGGAAAATAATATTGTAAACGAAGAAAAAATTTTTAATCGAAACAAATGGTGTTATAGCTTAGGTGGTATTGGTCGTGATATGACCTATACTTTGATGGCTACTTTCTTAATGGTTTATATTCAATACACCATGAATCTAACCATAGCACAGTTTTCAACAATCTCTTTATTACTAGTATTGGGAAGAGTTTGGGATGCGATTAATGATCCTATCATGGGAGCAATAATTGAAAACACAAAAAGCCGTTGGGGAAAATTTAAACCTTGGATTATCATAGGTGCTGTTTTAACCGCTATTGTCATCGTGATTCTATTTAATGTAAGAACATTCACAGGTTGGAATTTTGTAATTTTCTTTGCTGTTTCTTATTTTATTTGGGAAATCACCTTCACCATGAACGATATTTCTTATTGGTCAATGCTCGCTTCTTTAAGTACGGATGCCAAAAAGAGAAATAAAATCACAACCTTAGCGGTAGTCTTTGCTGGAGTTGGTGCTTTTGCTGCCAATGCAATCATCGCACTTGCAAGTGGAGATATGGTTCGTTTCTATGGTGGCGTTTCTATTGGTATCGCTTTTGCCTTAGTTGCTTGTCAAACCCTGACTGTTTTAGGCGTTAAAGAAGATGAAAAAACTATCGCTGAAAATAACGCCAAAGAAGAAAATGTTTCTTTTAAAGACATGATATTAACTATTAAAAACAATGATCAACTATTGTGGGTAACACTTGCCATGTTTTTATACAATATAGGAAGTAGTCTGCTTGGTAGTACCTTAGCTTATAATATGATTTATTTAGAAATCAATTATGGTGGTATAGAAGGAA
This sequence comes from Acholeplasmataceae bacterium, assembly GCA_012718985.1. Classification (GTDB taxonomy): domain Bacteria; phylum Bacillota_I; class Bacilli_A; order ML615J-28; family CAG-698; genus JAAYBG01. The sequence goes on along the minus strand of JAAYBG010000004.1, from coordinate 2,368 downwards.
CCCTTCTTGTTCTTTGTCTGGGTGTTTCCAGTATTATGCTTCAAAGTTTCTATGCTTCGCTTGCCAATAAATTTAAACGTTCAAAACTATTAATTTATAGTTTATCCTTAACCCTTGCTGGTTATTTGATGTTATTATTGTTAGGTTTCACTTTTATACCGATTAACATCATTACCATTTGTATCTTTGCCATCTTTGTCTTCAGTGGTCAAGCGATCTTCTATATGGTATTAACTGTCAATTTAACAAATACCATTGAATACAATGAATATAAAACAGGAGAACGTCGAGAAGGAGTTATCTTTTCCCTTCGTCCATTCATGGCAAAATTCGCTAGTGCCGTAACTCAGTTAATTATTACCGGTATTCTCATCTTCTCAGGGATTTATGCCCTAACAGAAAACGTAAGTATTCTGGAAACCCAAAAGAATGATTTTGAAAGTAAATACATTCACGGAACCCTTGCTGGTCAAGCAGAATATTTAGATAACTTAGGAAAACATCAGGTTATTTTCGATCAAGAATTACAAGAAAAACTCAATGAAATTGAAGGCAAAGAATTTGCAAGTGAACTGGAAAAGCAACAAGCAATCCTTGAGGCCAATCAAGAAATCGATGACTTATACAATATACTTGAAGATTCTACTTTTACTCTGAATCCTGAAACGGGGTTATATACTATGGATATCACCCCTTCAGCAAACAAAATCTTCAAGAGTCAGGCGGATAATAACTTGATGAAATTCATTCTAAGAGGAGGAATTACCATCGTACCTATTCTTTTCTTGTGCAGCGCTTTTCTTGTATTAAAGAAAAAGTATAAGATTGATGAAGAAATGTATGAACATATGATGGCAGAAATTAACAAGAAAAAACAAGAATAACAAAAAGGTTCTATTCGCGATTTGAATAGAACCTTTTTTATATGCTATACCTATTTAATTTATCCATGATTAAATACTTTAAAATCAGAGTTTTTTGATACTCTTTCAATTTTCGTTTTTCCTACCTAGGAAATAACCTTTACCTCTTTTCCTTTTATTTCAAAAGGAATATTTAGCGCTTGAAGTGTTTTTTTCAATGGGATTATAATTACACCTTGCTTCTCTAATAATCCACTATACTCGATTTTTAAGCCCTTTTTAGTGAAATTAATCAAATCCTTCTCTTCATTTCGATGAGCAACAATATTCAATCCATCTGCCAGTGAAATTGCCGGAAGATAAATCTCTTCTTCTTGAACAAATGGAGCAATAGGAAGTTTTACTATCCGTTGATCAATCTGGGCAAGCTTTTCGCCGATAGCAAACGTAAATTCCGTCTTAGGTTCTTGTTTTGGCCAATAGTGATTAATCACTAATTCCAGTGTATCATAGAAAAGATCGATAATTCCTCGATGTGTTTCCTTTTCACGATATCCGCCATTGGTAATAAAACAAATTCCTAATTGGTTTTTCACATCAAAATACATATAGCTTCTTACTCCATAGGCTCCTCCAGTGTGACCTCTAAACGGCTTTTCTGGAAAGGAATGAAGTACTTTCATTTGAATGCCTTTTGCCCAATAGCTTTCACTATCCCCCTTGCCAAACCAATGTTGTTGTATCATATAATCGACAGTTTCTTTTTGTAATAATCTTACTTGATTAACAATACCACCTTGTAAGAACATACGCATGATTACCGATAAATCAGGCATACTAATAAATAATCCTCCAGCAGGACCGCGAAAATTTTCTCCTAATGGAAACTTTGGATAACCACCGTTGACAAATCTTTCAGCGGTTACAGCCACTTTATAGCCCTCTTCACTATCCTTTTGTGGGTAATATAAATCAGCGATTAGCTCTTGATGGTGAATATGACTAGCAACAAAACTAGCATCTAATTGTAATGGTTTAAAAATATGGTTTTCCATATAATCAGTATAATATTCTCCACTCGCAATTTCAATCAGACAGGCCATTAAACCGCAACCAAAATTAGAGTATATGAATCTCGTTCCCGGTTTATAGTCGGAAAATGTCAATGGTGTATAGTATGGTCCATCATTTTCAACCAACAAATCCTTTACTCTTACATCTAATCTAGTACCATTTACTCCATTATAGCCTTTTCTGATATCATCATAAGCTGGATTTTCATCATCATAACCATCCATAATGCTCGATGTTTGCAAAGTTAACATTTTAACGGTAATAGGGTCATCAGGATATTTAGGATTCCTAATTAAGAAACCAAAATAGTCGCTAATATCTCTTTCTAAATCTATCTTCTTTGCTTCAACAAGTTGCATTAAAGCAATCGCTCCTACTGTCTTAGATATGGAAGCAATACGATATATTGTCTTCTCATTTGTTGCTTTATT
>JAAYBG010000046.1 GCA_012718985.1 Acholeplasmataceae bacterium | reverse complement strand
GCAATCGTTAGTTCTACTGTTTCTTTTTCTACTAAACTTGTGGGGCAAACTACTTGTGGCAATACAATTACTTCCAAAGTTTCAAGACTATCTTTTATTGTAATACTCGTTCTTCCTGCTTCTAAAGGATAAATTTTCCCATCTACAATTTCAATTACTTCTTGATTGGCAATCACAAATTCAACATCGCTATCCGTAACAGGTATTAGTTGTGGCATATCGCCTAAGAAAACAAGCTTATCGCTAGTAAACGTAATCTGTGTTCTACTGCAACCACTGATATAAACAAGCACAAATAACAAGAAAAACAATATGATTCTCTTCATTCTATATTTTTTAATCATTTGAACACCTCATCTTATTATTATTTTGGTAACCTAGTTTCAAGTCTTAATTACCTCTTCTCGGCCATTTCTTTTTTTCCTATGGTCAAAGTTAATTACTGCTAGGATAAAGGCTACCATCATAATAGCTCCTCCTATCAACAAATCATAGGTAAGTTCATCATACCCAAGTAGTATCGAAAATATCATGGCAAACAATCCCTCAAGCATCAGAATGATTCCAGCAAGAACTGCTTTCGTGTATTTCTGAGCGTAAATTTGAATCGTTTGGCAAAGAAAAGAAGTTACAATGCTTAAATACAAAACAGAAATAATTGCCTCTCTTACAACTATTTGACCGACTTGAGCTTTTCAATCAATAACCACCAAATTGTACCAACAACCATTAAGCTAATCCCTAACATAAAAGCGACGATACTGAAATCTATGCCTTTTGCTGTGTTACCAAGGTAAGCAATCGATAATCCAAAAAACATTGCACTGATTAGCGATAATAAATCACCATAATTAAATTGGCTTTGCTCGCGATAAATTCCTGTAAGAATTGCCATACCAATCAAAGCGAAAACAATACTAATCAGATGGTTTATTTTTATTTTTTGGCGATAAACAAAGAAAACAAAAATAGGAATAAAGATAATATAGGTAGCTGTAATAAAGCCACACTTAGCAGGGGTTGTGCTGGCAATTCCAAGTGTTTGAATGATAAAGCCACAGGTATTAATTAACCCCGCTATCAATGCCAATTTAAACTCTTTTTTTGTCATTCTTATAATTCTTTTTCCAAAAAAAGCTAACGATAATAGAGTAAAGATAAATCCTCTAATAGCATTCAACAATCCTGTCGACAAATTAGCAGTTGTTGCTAGTTTCATCATGCATGTTCCCAAACCCCAAAATATCGCCACCACGAATAATAATAAATTCGCTTTGTTCTTTGTCACGCTCTAACCCTTCTCCAATATGAATATTTTTAAAAAACACCACAACTATTATACCATATCTTTCCTTGTTTGTTAATCTTTATTTACCGATTTCAATTTACAAAAAGGATTATTTGTTTTATAATATTAAAGAGATAAAGGATGGTGATTAAAGATGCAAGAATTAAAAAATTATGAACAAATTTTAGATTTAGTAAAAAATGAAAGCAGTGTCTTCAACCTCTCGCAGTCTTTAAAGCAATACCATCCCTATGATATTGCAAAAGCCTTTTTAGATTTTTCTAAAACAGAACGAGATAAAATTTATCAAGCGCTGTCCCATGAAGATTTGGCTGATATTTTTGAATACCTGGATGAAGTAGATGCCGCAAATTTTCTAAAAGAATTGGATATTGAACACGGTACTTCTGTTTTAAGTGAAATGGAAGTCGATGATGCAGTCGACATTATTAATGAATTGGAAGAGGATGCCTCTTCTTATTTAGAGAACTTAGAATTAGAAGATCAAAAAGAAATCAGCTATTTAAGTGCCTACGAAGAAGATACCGCTGGTTCTATTATGACCACTAATTATCTTGAAGTTGATGCTGATTGGGATGTTAAGGAAGCCATGAAATATTTGATTGCTGAAGCAAACGAAGCCGAAATTGTCGACCCTCTGTTTGTTTCACGCAATAATCAGATGGTCGGCGTTCTCGACCTAAAAAAATTGATTATCGCAAGAACACCTAAAAAAATATCAGAAATTATGGAGGAAAACTTTAGTTTTGTAAATACAAATGACTCGATAATAGATGCTTCTATGAAAATTAGCAATTATGATATCTATGCACTTCCAGTATTAGAAAACCAAAAATTAGTCGGTATCATCACAATGGACGACGCATTAGATGTCATCAAAGACGAAGTTGACGATGATTTGGAAAAAATGGCAAGTATTGGAGAAATCAAGGAAGGTAGAACTACACTTTTCAAAACCCTTGCGGCAAGAATTCCTTGGTTAATTTTACTACTGATTTTGGGTTTGCTAACTGCTAATGTAATCGGCGCTTACGAAGATGTGATTAAACAAGTAACTACTTTGGCGCTTTTCCAAACACTAATTTTGGATATGGCAGGTAATGTAGGAACCCAATCCTTAGCAGTGACTATAAGAGGACTCAGCCGAAAAAATTTAGATTCTAAATCGAAAACTCGCAAACACCTTTTAAAAGAATTAAGAATATCGATTATCAATAGTTTTTTATTGGGAATCTTGGCTTTTATTGTTAGTTATATTTTTTTGTTAGTGAATGGTGATGAAACAATCAATATCGTTATGATTTGTTTGATTATTGGTCTTGCTATTTTTATTTCCCTAATTCTTTCTGGTTTGTTTGGAACTCTCGTTCCTATTATTTTTGATAAACTAAAAATCGATCCTGCTGTAGCCTCTGGTCCCTTTATCACAACCCTAAACGACTTAATATCCGTTACTGTTTATTTTAGTTTAGCAATTATTTTATTGGGATTGTATAAGTAGGTGACAACATGAAAAAAACATATATTTTAAATCAGTTAGAGAAGACAAAAGACCTAAACACCCTAAGGGTGAATCTAACAAAGCTACATCCTTATGATATTGCAAAAGTATTTCCTATATTAAACGAAGAAAAACGAAAAAAAATATACGCTATTTTTGACGATGAAAAATTAGCTGATATTTTTTCTTATTTAGAAGATTCTTCAATCTATTTGCAAGAGTTAAATCGTGAGAAAATTGCTGATATTATTGAAGAAATGGAACCCGATGATGCTGTTGACACATTAGGCGAAATGCCCCAATCCACATCAGAAGCTGTTTATGAATTATTAGAAAAAGAAACTCAAGAGGAGCTTGCTGTACTAACCCAGTACGAAGAAGATACTGCTGGAGCCTTGATGAACACCAACTATATCTTTTTCCCTTCTGGTATTGATGTAAAAGCGGCGATGAAAACCATTGTGAAGGAAGCACCGGAAGCAGAAACAATCAACACTTCTTTTGTTGTTGATGAGGGAGGACATCTACTAGGAACAATTGATTTGAAAAAACTTATTGTTACGAAATCCCCATGTGATGTAGATGTAATTATGAATACCAATTTTCAATGGGCAAATGTTGATCAAGATATCGAAGAAGCCGTAAAAATAATCAAAGATTATGATATTTTTGAACTTCCTGTTTTAGAAAATGGAGTTCTAAAAGGAATTATTACGATGGATGATGCTACTGATGCTTTGATTGAAGTCGCTGAAGAAGATTATGCAAAATTTGCTGGTTTGACTGAAGAAGAGGAAATTAATGAGTCTGTATCAAAATCGATAAAAAAACGTTTGCCATGGCTAAGCATTTTATTAATTCTCGATATTTTTGTTACGATTATTATTTCTCAATTTGAATATTTATTTACAATTGATAGTATGACCATTCTTGTCATCTTCCAGCCGATGATTCTTGGACTTGCTGGTAATTGTGGAACACAATCTCTAGCAGTAACCATTAGAAAAATCAGTAACTATGAACTCGACAAGAGTAAACCCATTTTCGCTCATATAGGAAGAGAATTATCACTCGGTTTAATTACCGGTCTCGTTTTAGGACTTGCTAGTTTTGTTTTGACCATAATTTTATTATTGTTGATGAAAAATAATGAACAAAACATCTTTGCCTTAGCGATTGTCGTGAGTGTTGCTCTTTTTGTCTCAGTTACTGTAGCTAATACTGTTGGTGCACTAACGCCAGTCCTTCTTTATAAATGTGGTGTTGATCCAGCTGTAGCCTCTGGTCCATTTATCACAACGATTAATGATATTTTTTCGATAACTATTTACTTCACACTAGCAACTTTACTTATTTATAATTTCCTTTAAAAAAAAACTGCCTTCTATCAAAGGTAGTTTTTTTTATTCGATATTGGCAATTTGAGCCCGATAAATATTTGCATAGACACCATCTAATTGTAACAGTTCTTGATGGGTTCCTTCTTCTACTTTTAAACCATGTTCCAAAACAATAATTTTATTCGCTTTTTGAATTGTCGATAAGCGATGAGCAATGATGATTGAAGTTCTTCCTTTTGAAACAACTTCCAATGCTTTTTTAATCATTGTTTCTGTTTCCGTATCAATATGTGATGTTGCTTCATCCATAATCAAAACGGCAGGATTATGAATCAATACTCTTGCAAGAGCGATAATTTGCTTTTCCCCACTCGACATATTAATACCAGCGCGAGAAATTTCTTGATTAACTCCTTTTTCAAAACGATCAATAATTTTTTTGCCGCCAATTTTAGTTAAAACATCAGTTATCTGTTCATCACTGACATTTTCTTTACCAAAACGAATGTTACTAGCGATTGTTCCTTTAAATAAAACAGGTTCTTGAAGGACAATACCGATATGTTCTCGGTAACTTCGCTTGCTATAAGTGGTAATATCTGTATCATCTATTTTAATTAATCCTTCCCCTTCCTTTAATTCATAAAATCGTAACAGAAGGTTCATCAAAGATGATTTACCACTACCTGTATGCCCTACTAAACCAACTGTTTCTCCACTTTTTATTTGAAAACTAATTCCTTTAAGAACATAATCATCCTTTTCATAAGCAAACCATACATTATCAAAGGTAATATCTCCTCGGTAACGAGGCAACAATTCAAATGTATTATCTTCTACTGGACCTTCAATTATTTTGTGAATTCTTTCCGTCCTTACTAAAGCATGTTGGAATTCTCCTACTTGAGTGAAGATTAAGTTAACAGGGTCGATGATTTTTAATAGATACTCATTATATGCGTAGATTAAACCCGCAGAAATAACAATTTCCGAAATGGTAAAATGTTGATAACCAAAATAAACAACGACAATGGTGGTGATGATTCCCCTTACGATACCAATCATATTCCAACCAGTCGTAATATGTAGTTTGACTTCATTCATTTGTTCGCTGACATATTTCTTATTTAAATCATTAAACTCGGAAATGGTTTGTTTCTTAAAATTAAAAATTTGTAATATATTTATTCCATTGATAATTTCGTTTATTTTACCCACTAATAATGAGCGTAATTCATTAACTTTTTCTGCTATTTTCTTTAATCTAGCTAAGAAAAAGCGAATCCAAATATACGCTAATGGATAAACAATAAAACTTAATAAGGCAAGTTTTGGGTCTAGATAAAACATTCCCACGTACGCCAAAATAAAACTCAAAATAGCATTCATTAATACATTGGTTGCTTGGCGATACAATATAATCATACCATCAACATCAGAGGTAATTCTCGATGCCATTTTCCCCGTAGGTTCTGCTTCAAAATACTTAATTGGTAACCGTTCAATACTCTTCATAGCATCCGTTCTACCCTGCTGAGCAATATGGGTAACGACTTTATTATTGGAAATCGTTTGAATATAGGAAGCTATAATTGATAGAACACTACGGCCTAATAATAGTACGACCAAAATAATCAAGATGGTAAATACAGGGCGATAGAAATCAACAACTTCAGTTGCTTTTAGTTTTATAACTGGATAAACAAAGGTTTCATTATCTGTATTGGTAATGGTTAAGACATTATTTTGAATATTTTTAGTTCCCTCAACAATCCTACTCTCTGTTATATAAAAACCATCTTTATATACAATCAGCGAAAAATCATCAATTACAATATCATCTTCATCAAGATAGCGTTTTTGTTTGTATAGAGCATTTTGATAACTTACTGTTTTTTCATCTTCAGCAGCAACTTCTACCCATTCATATTCAATTCCCAAAATATATTCATCGAGAATCTGCTTCACAATTAATGGGGATAAGAATCCTAAAATTTGAATGAATAAAATCATAAAAACACTGACAAAAAAATATTTCTTATAACCTTTTAGATATTTAAACGTTCTTTTTATATTTTTCATATGGCACCTACTTATTGGCAAGTTGCTCTATATATTGGCGTTTATACCAATTATCATATCCGAGCAACTCTCGATGGGTGCCGACGTTAGTAATTTTTCCATTTTCAAGAACGATTATTTTATCGGCTTGGTAGATTGCTGAAAAGCGATGGGCGACAATAATATTGGTCTTGTCGGAACGCGACTTCTTTAAATGCCCGATAATATTTGCTTCTGTTAAGGCGTCCACAGCGCTTAAAGAATCATCTAGAATTAAGATTTCTGGGTTTTTAACCAAAGCACGAGCAATAGATAATCGTTGTCGCTGGCCGCCAGATAAACTGGCACCAAGTTCCCCGACCATTGTTTCACTACCATAAGCTAAATCTTTGATGTCTTTCTTGAAATCAGATAAGGTAACGGCCATATCTATTTGTGCTGGAGATGCTTTGGGATTTCCAATTAATATATTTTCATCTACTGTTTTGCGAAACAAAATATGAGCTTGAGGAACATATCCAACAAGATTATGGACATCTTCAATCTTGAAATTCTCTATGTTCTTCCCATCAATCAAAATTTCACCACTGGTCACATTAAATTCTCGCAATAATTGGCGAATCAAGGTTGATTTACCTGCGCCAGTAGGGCCGACAATACCTATCGTTTCCCCCTTGTTAATGGTGAAATTAATATTTTTAATGATTTCATGATGATCAAAAGGATATTTAAAACTGACATTTTTAAATTCAATTTTTTCGAAAGTAAATACCGAAGAACTTTTTTCTTCATCCTTTACCAGTGGCACTAAATTCATAATCTCATGATAACGATTATCTGCGATGATTGCATTATTTATCGTATTTAAAACATTGCTTAAAGCTACTAATGGTCCATATAACATACCGATATACATTACAAAAGTAATCAAATCTCCTGTAGTGATACGTGAAGTGATAACCATATAACTACCAAAAGCAAAGGCAACAAAATACGAAAAAGCATATATAAATTCAAATAAAGGGGTAAATAAAGTTTCAAATTTGAGGATTTTTCTCCATGAATTGATATCTGCATCAATTGCTTCTTTTGCCCTAACAAAATCATTTTCTTCCTGGCAATAAGCTCTTACCGTCTTGACACCTTCAATTGACTCCAATACTTTTTCTGTCATCTCTGCATAAATTTCATGGTGAATCTTATAATATTGTCGCTTCTTCATCCTTACCTTATTCAAGCGAAAAATAGCAATTGGCATGATGAGAATGGATACCAATGTTAAGATTGGATCAATTGTAAACAGCATCATAAAAACCGCCGATAGAACAACACCCGTATTAAAGACAACACTCTGAAGAAATCCTGTACAAACAACTGTTAAAACTTCTAAGTCGTTGGTTGCTCTGGCAATCAAATCTCCTTTTGTATATTTTGAATAAGCACTAGCATCTAATTCAAATAAATGGTTTAAGTATTTATCTCTTAACTCATAAGCTACTTTCTTCCCTAAGGCATTGATAAGGTAGTGATATATGATATTGACAATATATCTTACAACGGGTATCAATAGTAAAAGACTAGAGTAAAGAATAATTTTTTTGACGGTAATCGTGCGACTGGCAATTTCTTCAATCACTAATCCCAAAATTCGAGCAGGAAAAACCGAAATTACCGAAAGTACTAACAAGGTAATAGCTGCTACTATATATCGTTTATATTCTTGTTTGAAAAACCATTTTAAGTGTTTTAATACATCAATCATATCTCTTCACCACATCACTAATATACTACTAAATGTTTATTATTACAACTGAAAGACAAATAAAAAGTTGTTACCGCAAAAGTAACAACTCATATTAGATTTTATCTTTCCCCTTTATCATAAGGAATTCCTTCCGCTTTTGGTGCTCGTGATTTTTTAGAGGTAAAGGCTAGTACTACTAAAGTAATCATATATGGCAAAATACGATAAATATGTTGACTGATACCAATCGTGTTCAGGAAATAGATTCCATCGTTATTAATATCAATATAAGGATAACCAACAGCAATACACTTCAATAATCCAAACAGCAAGGCTGCTGCGGCAATATTTTTCGGTTTCCAGTTACCAAAAATCATAACAGCTAAAGCTAAAAATCCAAAACCGGCAACGTCTCCATTACTAGAAGCGGCAACTGTTGTTACAGAGTAAACAAAACCACCCAATCCTGCCAAACCTCCAGAGATTAAGACACCAGCATAACGCATTTTATACACGTTAATTCCAAGGGAATCCGCAGCTTGTGGGTTTTCCCCACAAGAACGCAATCTAAGTCCAAATTTTGTTTTATATAATATGATAGATAATCCAATATACAAAGCAAGACAAATCCAGGTAGTAATATAGGTTTTATTGAACAAAACATTACCGATTACTCCTAGTGGATTTTCTAATTTCGTTCCTAAGCCAAAATCTTCCTGATTCAACATAAAATAATCATTAGAACTATATCGAGAATCAATATTTAAAACACTTTGCGAAGTAATAAGTAAAATTAGAAACAGTACTAAGGCAGGAGCTAATAGATTTAAGGCACTTCCAGCAATCGTTTGATTTGCTTTCAGTTTAATCGCGGCAAATCCTAATAATAAAGAAAACAAACAACCACCAATAATAGAAATCAACATTCCCAGTAGTAGTAAAGGTTGACCAAATGAAAGGGGAGCATTAAGCAAGATGATTCTTCTTACAAAATAAACTCCAATAAAAGCACCGATAACCATTAATCCTTCTAAAGCAATATTAATTATTCCACTTCTTTCTGAAAAAACACCAGCAAGAGCAACAATCATTAAAGGAACCGTGTAAAGAATGGTTTGTTGTAATAGATAGGTCATTATTTACTTTCCTCCTTTTTGATTATTTTAGGTTTAGTAGAGTCTTCTTGTGAATTTTCAAGAAGTAATTTATTTTTCTTCCTTTTAAAGAAGTTTCCATTGAGGATTTCTTTGAAAGCTAGCGAGAAAGCACTCAGATAAACAATAGAAGCAATAATAATATCTGTTATGTATTCATTGAAAGGAGTTAAATTCTTTAATTGCAACCCTGCAACGTTTAAATATGACATGAAAATACCTGAAAAGATGACTCCCACTGGATTATTGTAAGCAAGTAAAGCGATTGGAATTCCATTGAAGCCGTTCGCTGGTAGAGATTGATAGGTTGACCAATAGAATTCAGTATTTCCTGATAAATAATATAAGGCAGCGCTCATTCCAGCTAAACCACCAGCAATAGCCATTGAGAGGATAATGCTCCGCTTTTCATTAATCCCTGCATATTTTGCTGCGTGGCGATTGCTACCACAAGCTTTCAATTCATAACCAAATGTTGTTTTATTTAAAATGATATATACGATTATGGCGATTACAATAGCAATGATAATACCGCCATTTACCTGTGAACCAGGAAAAAGAACATCCAATCCCATTTTCGAGGTAACTACACCATTTTCTGCGGTCTTAAATAAATAAGCTAGATTCTTTGTTGGTGATGGATCTAGTAAATGCTTAAATATCCCTTTATTGTTATCAAAAAGCGATGTGACAATATTCGCAGCAATCCAATTGGTCATAATACAAGTAATAACTTCATGAACATTGAGAAATGCTTTAAATACACCAGGAATAACACCCCATAGAGCACCAGCTAGAAAACCAGCAACAAACGATAAAATCCACACTATCCAAGCAGGAACAATTGTCGTTGGTATCGAAAGAGCAACGATAAAAGTAACCGCTGTTCCCATCAAATACTGACCTGGAGCACCAATGTTAAATAAACCTGTCTTAAACGCTACTGCGACGGAAAGTCCTGTTAGGATTAACGGAGTTGCCCGGAATAACACATTTCCTATATTTGTACTATTAAAACCAAAAGTGATATTTCCATTGGTATCTCTACCTGTATTAAACACACCAATAAAGATTAATCTAAATCCTTCCCATACCGCTTTAAGAGAGATTTTTCCTCCTGAAGTGATGGAAATAATAAGCAAGATTAAACCGCCTAATAAAATACCTACAAAAATTGAAATCAGTGAGGATATTATCGATTTAGTTGCTGGTTTATGATAGATAGTTAGAAGTTTAGCTTCTCTACCATCAATTGTACAAACCAGCGATTTAAACCAGCGGCCGATAGATTTGAAAAAACTCTTAACTTTGTCTAATGTTTTAGCCATTCGGTTTTTCCCTCCTATCTCTTTTTGCGCCCGCCATATATAATCCTAGTTCTTGAGTTGTTACTTCTTTTGGATCAAACTCTCCAACGATTTCCCCTTCATACATGACTAATATCCGATCAGAAACGTTCATTACTTCATCTAGTTCCAAAGAAATAAGTAGCACTGCTTTTCCTTCATCTCTTTGACCAACTAATTGTTTATGAATATATTCAATAGCTCCTACATCCAAGCCACGTGTTGGCTGGAAAGCGACTAGCAAATCAGGATTACGATCAATTTCTCGGGCAATAATTGCTTTTTGTTGATTTCCTCCTGACATAGAACGAACAATGGTAACCGCTCCTTCACCAGAACGAACATCATACTTCTCAATTAGTTCCTCTGCATATTCTCTAACCGATTGATTATCGATGAATCCATGTTTTTGAAACTTCGGTTCCCAATATCGTTGTAAAACTAGGTTTTGCTCTAATCTGAAATCCAATATTAGACCATATTTATGTCGGTCTTCAGGAATATGACTCATTCCCAATTTACTTCTCTTTCGAATAGACGCATGAGTAATATCCTGATTATTTAATTCTATTTTACCCGAAGCGACTTTTTCCAATCCTGTCAGTGCTTGAACAAATTCAGTTTGCCCATTTCCTTCAATACCGGCAAGACAAACAATTTCACCGCTCTTTACATCAAAAGAAATATTTTTAATCGCATTGTTCTTATGTTTTTTAGAAGCTACGGTTAAATCCTCAACCCGTAATATCGTTCTTCCTATTTTTTCTGGTTGCTTTTCAACAACAAAACTTACTTTTCTCCCTACCATCATTTCTGATAATTCTTCAATTGATGTATCTTTTATATTGACTGTTCCTATTCCTTTTCCTTTCCGTAACACGGTACAACGATCAGCAACAGCCATGATTTCATTTAATTTATGAGTAATAAAGAGAATGGATTTTCCTTCTTCCTTAAATCCTCTCATTGTTTCCATTAATTCTTCAATTTCTTGTGGTGTCAACACCGCTGTTGGTTCATCAAAGATCAGAATTTCATTATCCCGATATAACATTTTCAATATTTCAACTCGTTGTTGCATTCCTACAGTAATGTCTTCAATCAGCGCATCTACATCAACATGCAACTTATATTTTTCACTTAATGCGATTACTTTTTCTCTCGCTTCTTTTTTTCTTAAAAAGCCATGTTTTGTAGTTTCTGCACCGAGAATAATATTATCTAAAACAGAGAAAATATCCACTAATTTATAGTGTTGGTGAACCATACCAATGCCTAAACGATTAGCATCATTAGGTCCTTTAATCGTAACCTTTTCTCCGTTTTTATATATTTCCCCTGATTCTGGTTGATAAAGACCAAATAACACACTCATCAGAGTTGATTTCCCTGCGCCATTCTCTCCTAAAAGAGCATGAATTTCTCCTTGCTTTAGTTCTAATGTTATATCATCATTAGCCACAACTCCAGGGAAAATTTTTGTGATGTTTCGCATTTCAATAACATAGTTTTCCATGTAAATAGTCCTCACTTTATATGTATTATCTCATATTTTGGAGAATAAATAAATAGTTTTTTTAAAAGTTAAAAAAAAGTTAAAAAAAAGAAGGGTTTCCCCTTCTTAGTTAAAGCCTATTGAATATAGTCTAAATTTACATTTGAATAAGTTTTAGTTTCTGCACCAGTTGCATCATCATCAATTTTAACTTTTCCAGACTTTACTTTCGCAAGTAAATCTTGATAATCTTCTAATGTAAATTTAGTCATTGACCATGTTTCTTGAGGTAAACCAACAGCATCCTCTGCTGCACCTAAATTAGTTTGTTTACCACCGATTTCAGCCCATTTACCATCATAGAAAGCCTTCAATGCATACATTGTACCTTCACGTAATCCTTTTGTAGCTGATGTGATAACAGTTGCTGAATCGTTAGATTGGTCAACGTCTACACCAATTACTTTACCTTGATTTGCTGAAGCTGCAGCGAATGCACTTTGACACATAGAGCCACCAGCAGAGAAAATAACTTGTGTACCTGTTGAATACCAACCATTAAGCATTGTTTGTAAGTCAGCAGATGCTGAGAATGTTGAACCATAGTTCCAACTATATTTCATCTCAACAGTAATACCTTTTTCTTTAGCTGCATCATTGGCACCTTGAATATATCCATAACCGAATCTTTGACAAGCTGGATTAGTTCCACCGCCTCCACCTGAGTAACCAAGTTTAGTATAACCTTCCATTACAGCTGCATATCCTGCAAAATAACCTGATTGTTCTTCTTTAAACACTACTGCGTTAATGTTGTCAAATCCTAATGGCCAACCATCAATGAAAACAAACTTCACTGTTGGATTTTCCTTAGCTGCTTTTTCTAATGCTGCTGCTTGCATAAAGCCAGCACAAACAATAATTTCAGCTCCTCCATTTACTGCGGCAACCATCGCATCATATCGATCATCATCTGTTGCTGCATCACCATTTGCAGGTTGATAGTATTTGTATGATTTACTATTTTCACTAGCAAATCGTTTCAAACCTTCCCAAGTGCCTTGATTAAATGATTTGTCTTTTAATTGTCCAATATCAGTAACAAAAGCGATTTGATACTTACCATTTGTAGATTCCATTGTATCTGGAATAGCATCATAATCGAATCCTGTTTTTTCTTTTTCTGGTGTTTTACAACCAAAAACGAAAAACACTAGACCTAGCATAACAAAAAACGCCAAAAATTTCTTCATTTTTTCTCTCCCTTTTATTTTTTGCATAACGACTAGTAGATAGTCTCTTATACTGCTCTTATTGTAATACAAAAGGCTATTTATTTCAAGTCTTTTTACCTAATTAATAACAGAAATTTTAATTTTTAAATAAAAATGAAAAAAACTCGCTTCTTAGCGAGATTTGATTTATCTTTGGAGCAGGTAACGAGAATCGAACTCGCACGAACAGCTTGGAAGGCTGTAGTTCTGCCATTAAACTATACCTGCATAGAAATGGTCGGGAAAACAGGATTCGAACCTGCGACATCTTGGTCCCAAACCAAGCGCTCTGCCAAGCTGAGCTATTTCCCGACAATGGTGTATCTTTCTTTACACGCTTATATATTATATAATATACGATTATAAATGTCAACATTTTTACGGTTTTTTTACTCGTTTCATTGCATGTTATTTTCTTTTTATGAAAATGTAAATTCACAATATTCACTAACGAAAAACAAAATATTATGATATAATTGATAGTAAGGTGAGCTTATGAATTTCCGAAAAATTGCAATGAGTGACAAAGAAAAAATAGAACGTTTTTTTGTAAACAATGAGTTATATAGCGATTATGAAGCGAGTGAATTAAACTTCACAAATATTTTCGCGTGGTCACATATCGATGATATTGAAATAGCCGAAGGAGAAAATTGGATTTTACTTCGCGGTCAAGAAGGAATCGATCAGTATTTCTTACCTCCACTAGCATTGAATAAAGAAGGTTTGGAAATTGTATCACAGAAGTTTAGAAAGTATTGCGATGAACATCATATTTATCCTATTCTTCGTGGTTTAAATGAGAAGATGAAAAATTACATTATGAAAGAATGTGAGCATTGTTTTGAATTTATCAGTTATCGCAATTATGATGTCGATGAATACCTTTATCTAAGTGAAAATTTAATTAACCTCACGGGGAAAAAATATAGTGTTAAACGAAATCATTTAAATAAATTCTTGAAAACATATCCTAATTTTCAAGAACGGGATTATCATTTTTCTGATTTTTCTCGCATTAAAGAAGCATTGGATACTTGGACAAGCGGAAAAACCTTGGAAATGGAAAAAGAAGCTATTTCCCATGTATTAAATCATTTACAAGAACTAGATGCTTTTTGTAACCTCATTGAAGTTGACCATGTGCTTGTTGCTTTTGCCATTGGTACTATTACTAAGAATCATATTGGTCTTGTTCTTTTTGAAAAAGCTGATTTAAATTACGATGGCGCCTATGCCGCAATAAATCAAATGACGGCTAAAAAATACTTTCAAGGAGTAAAATTCATCAATCGTCAAGAGGATATGGGAATTCCTAATTTGAAAAAAGCAAAAATGTCTTATCATCCTCATCACCTAGCCGAAAAATATTCTCTGATAGAAAAACGAATCATTGAAAAATTGCGATTGTTATACGAAACTAATTTTCCTGAAGACAAAGAACCTTCCCAATATCTTGATTATTATTTCCAAGAAAAAATGAATATTCATCAAGTAACCTTCCTTGTCCAGGAAAGAGATGTTATTTCTGCTTTATATTGCTTTCCAAGAACGTTAAAATTTAATCAGTTTTCATTAGAATGTCCCGTTATTTCTGCTGCGGCAACTCTTCCTAAATATCAAAATCAAGGATATTTTCGTAAACTGATGATGGACACATTTACAAAACTACGAATGAAAATGGTTCCTTTGGTTATGCTATATCCTCTTAACCATGAAATATATCGCCATTTTGGTTTCGGTGTGATGAACTACTTTTCAAAATTGATACCAAGCAATACCCATCTTGAATATCAAGTGGCAACAACAGCGGATATTAGTTTATTACTGGAGTTATACAATCTCTTCATGGAAAAATATCATTTCTATGTTGCCCGTGACGAAAGTTCCTTTGTTAGTTTATTCAAAGAACTTACTGCTTACGGTGGTAAATTAGAAATTATCTATAAAGAAGCTAAGCCAATCGGTTATGTCGTCACTTCTTTAAATAATATTGAAGAATTAATCCTCTTAGAAAATATTTATTTGGAGAAATATCCATCCTATCTGCAAACATTACCTACTACTGAAGTTGATATCCTAGGAAACATGGTCAGGATTATTTTTGTTGAAAAAGTGCTTGAAGAATATCCTTATCCAGCAATAATAAAAAAGGTAAAACTAAAAATCGCCGATAACCTAATAGAAGAAAACAATGTAATCGTTGAGATTGACATTAATCAAGATAATGTTACCATAAGCGAAGTGGAAACTTATGATTATGTTCTTGATATTATGGAATTATCAGAATTAATCTTTACTGGAAAAACGACTATTAAAGAATTACAAGAAGTCTTTGTCAACAGTAAAACAGCGATTGTTGATAAATATTAAAATAAAAAAGCAAATCTTTTTGAACTGAATCAATTTTGATTTGCTTTTTTTTATTTATTTCAGAAGATAACTGATGTTTTTAAATAAATCTTTTTCTTCTTCAATCTTGTTTTCATTTCCTACAACACAAAGAGCTTTATAATCAAGAACCGCTTGAACAACTTTCTTTAAGTCTTTAATGTCTTGTTCTTTACAATTGATGATTTCTTCGCGTTCTTGTCTTATTGCTTCCATAGTAATTCCTGAAAGAGCCAAAAATAATGAAACTCCTCCTGTTCCTGCTGGAGTTCTTGGAGCATCTATACTACCGATTACTCCAATAATCGCCTTGGTCATTTCTTCCTCGCTAGCTTTAAACTCTTCAATGAATTGGATAATTCCTTCATAAACCTCGTTTGTTTTCCTTAGGTTAGGATCACGATAAGAAACAAAAAAACTATCTCCAAAGCGATCAAAATTGATCATACATCCATATGCTCCACCCTTTACACGGACATTGTTCCATAAATAATCTATCGCTAAGATATTATTTAGAACCGCCAAAGAGCCATGATATGTATATCCTTTTTCAAGGAAATTTCCACTACGAGCAACATATTGAACATTGGAAGAGGTTTTTAACCCTTCATTTAATAACTTAGGTTGATATTTAAAATCATTGGCAAAGACCGATTCTCCCTTTAAACTATCCTTAAAAGTTTCAACATGAGGAACAAATTGAGAATATCCTTCTTCATTAGCAGTATAAGAAATTAACATATTGTCTTTTCTAAAAATGTGTTTAATTAATTTTGTTAATTCTTGAACAATTTCTTGTTTTTTAGTTTTAAAATTCATTTCTAAATCGCGAATGAATTGATAAGCATTGACACCATTAAGATAATCTTCAATATAGTTCATCGGTGAATAATAAGACATAGAACGAGTAACAGCAATCCTATGACCACCAAAACTAGCTCGACGCTCTAATTCTGCTTTTCGTTTTGTAATAATTTCTAATAGTCTTTTCTCACTTGTTAGAAGGGAATTGTTGATGATTTCACTAATCATTGATAGAGCAAAATCCACCTTATGATATAAAACTTTAGAAAATGCACCAAAATAAATTAAGTAATCGTTTTTTGTTTTAAGTTTAAGTGTATTAAATGAAATGTCACCAGTATTGATGTCAATTTCTTTGTTTAATTCTTGATAAGTATAATTTTTTGTATCTACATAACCAAGAATGCTCGGCAATAAACCAAGATAACCTAACATATTATTTGGTAAACCTTTAATATCAAACATGATTTTTAAATAGCCAATTCCATTGGTAAAGATATTTTGATGCATCACTTTAATTGATGCAACTTCTTTTTCTTCGTTAACAAGTGGAGCTGGTTCCTTATTAATATCCTCACGAGTTAAAACAGGAATTGTCGCTAATTCTTCAGGTGTCGATGGTGTGCTTTGATATTTCTTCAAGTTTTTAGTATCTTCAATAATCTTTTCAAGTTCATCATTGGATAAACTATTCTTGAAATCCGCTAATCTTTGCTTGATTTTTGCTTCTTTTCTCGCACCAATTTCTTTGTCTGGAACTGCTTTTAATATTAATTTATGATGATTCTTTAAAAAGTATTTTTCTAATAACTTTTCAAAATAGTCTGTATTCCATTCTTCTTTGAATTCAGCAAAAATCTTTTCGGTTTCTAAATGGGAGAAAGGATCATTCTCATCATATAACCAACTATCTAGAGTGTTGATTACATAGACAATTCCCTTTGGTGTTCCACCGAAATCAGCTTCGCGGTAACGGAATTCGTATTTATTAATCGCAGCCTGAATTGCTTTTTTATCTAACCCTTTAGTTATTAAATCGGAAATTGTTTGCTCTATTACTTGAACAAATCGTTCATTATCTTTGATATCAGCATTTTTCGCAATAATCGATATCATCTGTTCTTCAATACCGTCATAAAAATTAGATGAAATATCTTGACCGATTTTTGCATCCAGTAACGCTTGTTTTAAAGGAGCTCCTGGCATATCTAATAAGATATACGATAGGATATTAAAGGCCATCCATGTTTTTGCATCTAACCCTTTACCAGCAGTTACCGTATAAGAAAGATATGTTTTGTTGTTAGCATCTTCACCTTGACCAATAGGATAAGCGATTTCTTTAACCAATGGTTTTGCAAATGGCTTTTGCGGCTTAATTTGGGCATCAATATTAATCTTATCAAAGTTTTTCAAGTATTCATTATCTAGCCAAGCTAATTTTTCTTCTACATCAAGATCACCATATAGAATAATATAGCTATTACTTGGATGATAATATGTTTTGTGGAAGGCAAGAAACTCTTCATAAGATAAATTAATAATTTCTTCTGGATCACCACCAGATTCTTTTCCATAGCAATTATCAGGAAACATGGTATGTAAAATTTGACTAGAAAGTATTCTTTCTGGAGAGGAAAAAGCCCCCTTCATTTCATTATAAACAACACCATTGTAGGTTATTTCCTCTTCTTTACTATTTAATTCGTAATGCCAACCTTCTTGGAGAAAAATTTCTGGTCGTTCACCAATTCGCGGATACAAAACAGCATCCATATAAACATCCATTAAATTAGCAAAATCTTTATCATTACAACTAGCAACTGGATAAATTGTTTTATCCGGAAAAGTCATAGCATTTAAAAATGTGTTTAATGACCCTTTCATCAATTCAACAAAAACCTCTTTCACTAGATATTTACGTGTTCCACATAATACAGAATGCTCTAAAATATGAGGTAGACCAGTGCTATTTGCCGGTGGTGTTTTAAATCCTATGGCAAATACTTTATTATTATCATTATTTTTAAAAACCAGAACTCTAGCACCGCTCTTTTTATGTTTAAAAAAGGTGGCTTGTGAATCCAGTTCCTTAACAAATTTTTCTTGTAATACTTGATATTGTGTAAGATTTTTCATATTTCCTCCTTAATACGTAATACCAATATAACATAATCATTTTATGATTGCAAAACAGAAATTATATTCTCATTAATCTTTTAGCAGAATCCATTATCTTTAAATGATACCCTCTTCACCTCTTGCTTGATGTTCGAGAATTTCTGTAATCGCAAGCCTAAATAATTTTATCCATATTTTACCTTATTGTTAATTATACCGTTTTTAAATGTTTTTTTCTAAAAAAACTCAGTTTCCTGAGTTAAATTTTCAACTGGCGTGCCCAAGAGGATTTGAACCCCCAGCCTTCTGATCCGTAGTCAGACGCTCTATCCAATTGAGCTATGGGCACAAAATAAAAAATGGCGGTCTCAACGGGACTTGAACCCGCGATCTTCAGTGTGACAGACTGACATGTTAACCACTACACCATGAGACCTCTTCTCATTTGCTTATTTATTATAGCACATTTGTTTTCCTTTTTCAACAATATTTCTCTTTTTAATGAAATAAAAAAAGAGCCTTCTTTTATAGAAAACTCTCTTGGTAATTATTTTAGTTTTTTATATTTATGTAATAATCGAAATGAGTTTATGATATTTTTATCAACTGCATTAAAATAAAAGGATAATTTTAAAAACCATCTTTTAAGAAAAAACGGATTTACTTCTGATAATGGAGCATAGTTTATTCCTAATGAATCTAATTTGTTCTTAAAAACATCTAGTCTAGCAAGAAAACTATCGTAATCACCCCTATTAGACCATCCTTTTTCAGCAACAGCAAATAAACGAGGATAAGCAAGATATTCTAATCGCAAAATTGAACTAATATATTCCGTCCAAATTGGGGCTTCAACGCCCAGAATATGCTGACTATGAAAAGGAAATTGATAATTATATGTCTTTTTTAACGGAGTTATTCCGTAATTATAATCTAAATAATAGTGTTTAAAAGGACTTATAATTGTTTGGTATCCTTTTTCTACTAAACTTTTAGCTAAACTAGTATGCTGCTTATCATCTTTCCAATACTGCATAATAATTTTGCTATCAATAGTTTCACAGCTCATACCATCATTCCAACAAATCGCCTTTTTGCCTTTTTTAGCTATATGTTTTGCAATTTCATTCAAGAAAGCAGTTTCTAGTTCTTCTGGTGTTTTTAAGTTCTCTCTTTTCATCTTTGCTTGACAATCAGGACATGTCAGCCAATTTAGTTTTAAAGCTTCATCACCACCAATATGAATATAGCGAGAAGGAAACAAATCACATACTTCATCGAGAACGTCACAACAAAATTGATAGGTAAAATCACGACCTACACAAGCGATATTGGGAAGAATTCCAAAATGTTCAGCAACATCTATTTTTTCTTTTGTACATAAAAGCTCTGGATAACAACTACAAGCAGCAGTAAAATGACCTGGCATATCAATTTCAGGAATGACATCAATATATCGCTCCTGACAGAATTCGATAATTTCTTTTATTTGTTCTTGGGTATAATATCCCGAAACCTCTTTCCCGTCTCCTCTAGTTTGTTTCCTAAGAGAGCCTTGAGTAGTCAATTTCGGATATTTTTTAATTTCTATGCGCCATCCTTGATCATCCGATAAATGCCAATGAAAAACATTCATCTTTACCAAAGCCATTATTTCGATTTGTTTTTTTATCTCTGAAATTGAGAAAAAATGACGACAAGAATCGATCATAAATCCACGATGTGGATATTGAGGATAATCATGAATTGTCATTTCCGGTATTTCATGAGGATAGATAAGAAATAACTGTTCTAATGTCTTCTGTCCATAAAATTTCCCTCTTTCTTTTGCATATTCAACAACAATACCTTCTTTACTTGTAATAATTTTATAGCCTTCTTCTTCTAAGCTATTATTATAAGTATAGATTATGTTGTTTGCATGATAAGGGAAAAGCTTTCCTTCGTTTACGATACTGTGATTAACTTGAGGAATAATTGCAAGCGCCATAGATTATCTCCACCTTTTCTTCATTGTATCATAAATGAAAATAGTTTTAAAGGTCAATAAACGACTATTTATTTAGTATAAGGAGTAAAACGATCATTTCCTAAATAGAATATAGCTAGAGTATCCACACCAGAATGACTCCCAATAACAGGTCCTACGTAATTAAAGACAATCTTTTTTACTTTTAAACTCTCATTGATACGATCTATCACATATATAACATCATCTAAACAATCTCCATGAGAAATAAATACCTCTTGTTCTTCAGGTTTCTCAATTGTTTGCATCATTCGTTCAATCATTTTATTCAACACTTGACGACGCCCTCTAACAGCCCCTGTTTGAACTAATCTTCCTCCCATATCAACATGTAATAAAGGTTTAATTTTAAGGATTGTCCCTAGAAAAGCTTTAGTATAAGATAATCTACCGCCACGACGAAGATGATTTAAATCGCCAACAGTGAATAAGTGGCATAGTCTTTGTTTGTTTTTTTCTGCCCACAATACTAGTTCTTCTAAACTGGCATTTTGTTTTTTTAGTTCAGCAAGATATTTTAAAAGTAGT
This sequence comes from Acholeplasmataceae bacterium, assembly GCA_012718985.1. Classification (GTDB taxonomy): domain Bacteria; phylum Bacillota_I; class Bacilli_A; order ML615J-28; family CAG-698; genus JAAYBG01. Next base: position 1,285 of record JAAYBG010000046.1, on the reverse strand, counting down.
CCTTGTCCCATGGAAGCACATAAAGAATCGATGATCAATACCTTTCGATGAGGGTATTTTTCTTGCAATTCACTTTTCGCAACCAACGATGATTGATATGTTCCTGATAATGCAGAAGAAAAAGTAACCAATAAAATATCATACCCTGCTTCGAAAAGAGGCTCTATTACTTCCATATATTGCTTTGGAGTCACTTGAGATGTTTTGGCGATTTTACGTTCCCTTAATAGTTGGTAAAATTCTTTATTTTTAATTTCTCTTTCATCTAGATAATTGTGATAAGTTTTATCTTCAATCGTAACACTTAATGGTATAACGATTAAATCCAATGATTTTGCCATTTCTGCTGGTAAATCAATACATGAGTCAGTAATTATTTTAAATTTTTGCATATCTAGTCCTCCTAATTAATCTTTTATAATTTTTATACTCCAATTATATAATATTGATTTTTTAATACCTATCTACTATCAAAGTAGATTACTATAATCTAAATTTTAAAAGTGTAGAATAGAATTTTATCTCTCTACTAATTAGAGAATCGACATTTTTTTTAAATTGCTTAATCGGAGAAAAGATGGTATAATAGATTTATGTTTACAGAAGAACAAATAAAAGAAAACATTGCAAAAAATTTAATAAAATATCGAAAGGCTCATAATCTAACGCAAATCCAACTTGCTGAAAAGCTAAATTACTCCGATAAATCAATATCAAAATGGGAAAGACAGGAAAGCATCCCTGATTTAGTAATTTTGAGTAATATAGCTAAATTGTATGGCATTTTTGTTCAAGATTTATTAGCCAATCCAAAAGAAAAAGTAAAATCACCTATCCGCAATAACCGTGTAATTATAACTTTAATGTCATTCACGGGAGTTTGGGCTATAGCAACTACTGTTTATGCTTTGTTGGGTATTTTTGCACCCAATTTAACCAAATCATGGTTAGTATTCATTTATGCAATTCCCCTTTCTTTAATTGATCTCGTTGTCTTTACAAAATTATGGGGAAATAAATGGATTTTATTCGTTGCTATTTCTCTATTGTCTTGGTCAATCCCCTTAGCTATTTACTTATCATTTGATTATGATCAATTATGGCTACTTTTTATTGTGATTATTCCGCTCCAAATTTTAGCTATATTATGGTTTATTCCCCGTAAAACAAAAGCAAATAAAAAATAAATCTATTATTAAAAAATGTTAAGGAGAATTATAATGAAAGATTTTGAAATTTCCATTATCAAAACATTGCGAGAATTATCAACACCATTTATTGATGG
>JAAYBG010000045.1 GCA_012718985.1 Acholeplasmataceae bacterium | reverse complement strand
TTTGTTTCACCATTACTTCATCAACGATTCCATATTCTTTTGCTTCTTCCGCAAACATATATTTATCACGTTCTGTGTCCAGTTTTATTTGTGATAAAGGTTTTCCTGTTTTTTCGGAAAGGATTACATTCATTCTTTCTTTTACTTTAAGGATATGTTCTGCAGCGATTTGAATTTCTGTTGCTTGACCTTGAGCACCACCCATTGGTTGGTGGATTAAAATTTCGCTATTAGGAAGAGCGTAGCGTTTTCCTTTTTTTCCTGCTGCCAATAGGAAAGCTGCCATAGAAGCTGCCATTCCCACGCAAACAGTAGAAACATCAGGAAGAATGTAATTCATCGTATCAAAAATTGCCATTCCTGCGGTAATGCTTCCTCCAGGAGAATTAATGTATAGATAGATATCTTTTTTTGAATCTTCTGCGGCTAAGAAAAGTAGCTGTGCAACTATAGATGAAGCAAGGCCGTCATTGATTTCTCCACACAGAATAACAATTCGATCTTGCAACAATCGTGAATAAATGTCATAAGAACGTTCCCCCATAGAGCTACGTTCGATAACATAAGGAATGTAATAACTCATAGTAAACCTCCGTGGTATTTCCTATTACTATCTTACCATAAAAGAAAATTTATTAAAAGAGAAAAATGCGATAGAGCGTTGATTTTACAAATTACTTGCAAATAAAAAACGATAATGATATAATCTATCTATAAAACGAAGACAAGAACTAGTAACAAAGGAAATTTTATTAACAGGGAGATAGATCAATGACTGGGAATCTATCAATAAAATCTTTGTGAATTCAGCTTGGAGTGACTCTAATCCAGTCCGCAAATGATAGCGTTAAAATATTTAAAGTGCATAAAGCAAATTTATGAACTAAGGTGGTACCGCTGTATACAACAGTCCTTGGAATATTCAAGGACTTTTTATATTTTTAGGAGGAATATTATGATAAGTAAATTAATGGCTATTAGTGATGAAGCCAGAAAAAAGATTAGTGAAGCAAAAACTTTACCTGAATTATATGAAGCAAAAGCTTTATATTTAGGGAAAAAGAGTCCTATGCAAGAAATTCTTGGGAAAATGAAAGATTTTTCTATAGAAACGAAAAAAGAAGTAGGGCAAAAAATTAATGAATTTAAAAATATGCTTGAAGAAGAAGTAGCAAAACGTCAAGAAGAATTGGCAATCATGCAAATAAACAAAAAATTAGAAAACGAAGCCATTGATGTGACACTTCCGGGAAAGCAAATCAAAGTCGGAAATCTTCATGTGCTGACAAAAACAATTTTAGAATTGGAAGATATTTTTATTGCGATGGGATATAAAATTGTAGAAGGTCCCGAAGTTGAAGAGGATTTGTATAACTTTGAAATGTTGAACTTACCAAAAGGACATGCTGCACGGGAAATGCAAGATTCATTTTATATCAATTCTAATTTGCTGCTTAGAACGCATACATCTCCAGTTCAAGCGCGAACGATGTTGGCATCGAAAGGAAAACCAATTAAAATTGTTTGCCCAGGAAAGGTTTATCGTCGTGATGATGATGATGCGACGCATTCTCACCAATTTATGCAACTTGAAGGATTGGTTGTCGGAGAAGATGTTACAATGTCTGATTTAAAAGGAACCTTAACAGAAGTATTTTCAGAATTTTTTGGTGCCGGACAGAAGGTTCGTTTTCGCCCATCTTATTTTCCGTTCACTGAACCTAGTGTAGAAGTGGATATTTCTTGTTTCAAATGTAAAGGAACAGGTTGCAGTTTCTGTAAGGGTAGTGGGTGGATTGAAATATTAGGAGCAGGAATGGTACATCCAAACGTGTTGGATATGGCAGGATATGATTCAACAAAATATCAAGGTTTTGCTTTTGGAATTGGTATTGAGCGAATAACTATGTTTAAATATGGAATAGATGACATTAGAAATTTCTATATCAATGATCCTCGCTTTTTAAGGCAATTTTAGGAGGCTTTTTATGAGAGTGAAATTAGAATGGTTAAATGAATTAGTTGATTTGTCTGGCTTGACAGTAGAAGAGATTGTTGAAAAAATTAGTCTGTACTCTACAGAAGTAGAAGGAGTTGAGCGAGTACTTTCAGGAACAAATCTCGTGATTGGACATGTTTTACAACGGGAAGATCATCCAGATTCTGATCATTTGTCAATATGTAAAGTTAATATTGGTCAAGAAGTTATCCAAATTGTTTGTGGAGCACCGAATGTAAAAGAAGGGCAGTATGTTATTGTTGCTCAAGTTGGAGCCGTGTTACCTGGGGATTTCAAAATAAAAAAATCTAAAATAAGAGGGATTGAATCCAATGGTATGATTTGCTCTCTTCAAGAATTAGGAATGGAGAAAAAATATATTCCTGAAGAGTATCAAGGAGGGATATATTATTTTACTCATCAAGTTACTCCTGGTGATGATCCACTAAAAGAACTTAATTTTGCAGATGAGATTATGGATTTATCTGTTACACCTAATCGCGGGGATTTGATGAGCATGATTGGAGTAGCATTTGAAATAAGTGCTATCTTTAATCGACCTTTAAAGAAGAAGTTTTATCAAACGATAGAGAAAAATACTAAAATAACAGATGTGGTTAATGTTAGCATTGATTCTGACTTATGCAGTTTGTACTATGCAAAGGCATATAGAAATGTGAAGATAAAGAAATCTCCAGAATGGCTTACTTCCCGTCTAATCGCTTTTGGAGTTAGACCGATTAATAATGTAGTTGACATTACAAACTACATTCTGGCGTTATTTGGACAGCCAATACACGCTTTTGATGGTGATAAATTAGGAAAAGATATCAAAGTTAGATTAGCAGAAAAAAACGAAAAAATTATTACTTTGGATAATATAGAGCGTAATCTTCAAGAATCAGATTTGGTGATAACGGATGGAGTTAAACCTGTAGCCATTGCAGGTGTTATGGGTGGTCTAACAACAGAAGTAACGCAAGATACAAAAAATATTATTTTGGAAGTAGCGATATTTGATTCACGAGCAATACGAGCAACTTCATTGAGATTAGGATTAAGAAGTGAATCTTCAATAAGATTTGAACGAGGCGTTGATACTAATAGGACGAAAGATGTAATACAATATGCTTCTTATCTAATGGCAGAATTGGCCGATGCGGAAGTTATGACTGGCGTTGCTGTTGCAGGAAAAGAAGTAATAGAAGATACGAACATTGAGATTCATGAAGATGATATCAATAAACTTTTAGGAACAAAAATTACGCGAGAAGAAGTAGTTGCAATTCTCAAAAAACTTAATTTTGGGGTAAAATGTAAGGAAAATATTTTTATAAGTGTACCGAATCGTCGTAGTGATGTTAAGATTAAAGCGGATCTTATTGAAGAGATTGGACGAATCTATGGCTATGATAAACTTGAAATTACATTGCCAAAATCATCATTAAAAGGCGGGCGCACAAGTTATCAGAAAAATCGCAACAAAATACGAAATGCTCTTGTTGGTTTAGGATTAGAAGAAACCTATACTTATACTTTAGTAGGAGAAACTAAAAACAATGAATTTGTTTATAATTATGGAAAGGATATCCAACAAATTTCCATTTTAAATCCAATCAGTAATGAAAGAAAATATTTAAGAAAAGGTCTTCTTCCTAGCATGATAGAAGTAGCTACTTATAACTTTGCTCGTAAAATGAAAGATTTAGCCTTATTTGAAATCGGGAAAGTGTATTATCATCAAGAAACCAATAAGGAAGAAGAAGTATTATCTATCTTGATGTCAAATCATTATTCTGATACTTTATGGGAAGGGAAAAACGAAGATGTTGATTTTTATGTAATCAAAGGAGTAATTGATGCTGCATTTGCTCATTTAGGTGTGACTCTTGACTATCAACCTTTAGAAAAAGAAATTGAACAAATGCATCCAAAAAGAACGGCTGCAATTATTTCTAATGGCGATAAAATCGGATTTGTTGGCGAACTTCATCCAAAGTATGCGAAAGACAATGATTTAGAGAATGTTTACGTTGCGGAAATAAAAATAGATAAATTATTAAGGGCAAAAAAAGAAATTCCAGTTTTCAGCCAAATTACAAAAGTGCCGAGTGTAGAGCGCGATATTGCCATCGTAGTGGATAAAAATGTTTTAGCAGCGGAGATTATTAATGTAATAAAAAAGACAGATCGTAAAGGTTTAGAACAAGTAAAAATATTCGATTTATACATTGGTGATAAAATTGGTGATAATGAAAAATCAATTGCTATTAAAATGAAATTTACTTCATTTGAACCATTGACAGATGATGTGATTAATGGGAAAGTGAATAAAGTAATTAAGGAACTATCAAAAGAATTTAATGCTCGTTTACGAGCATAATAAAAAAACCATCTTATCATGAGATGGTTTTATTTATATTTTTCTAGTTCGTTGATGATGGCATCTACAATTGTTTTTGGTGTTGAAGCACCGGAAGTAAGTGCAACAGTATTTACATTACTGAAGTCAATTGATTTCAAATCATTCACGGTTTCAATAAGATAAGTTTTAACATTATTTTCGCTTTCAATTACTTGTTTAAGAGATTGGCAGTTATTGCTCATAATATCACCAACAACTAAACAGATGTCGGCACCTTTTGTTTGCTCTAATGCAGCCTTTTGTCTTTGATAAGTAGCACTACAAATCTCATCAGCTAATTCAATTAAAGGATATTTATTTTTTATTTTTTTATATAAGGTTTGTACTTGTTTAAAAGGTAGTGTTGTTTGATTAATCAATAGAGTTTTTTTACTTATTGGAGAGATTTTCATAGAATCATCAATTAGTTGTATTTTGTTTGATAATCCAAGAATCCCTTCTGTTTCAGGGTGCCCTTTTATACCAAAGAACAAAATGTCATATCCTTCACTAATTTTCTTCTTCACAATTTCGTGCGTTTTTAAGACATTTGGGCATGTTGTATCTACAATTTTTAATCCTTTTTTAAGGGCTAAGTCATAAATTTTATCGCTGACTCCGTGAGCAGTAAAAATGATAGTTCCAAAAGGAATAGAATTAATAGATTCTTCTTTATTAACCCCATCGAGTATAATAATCCCTTGTTCTTGAAACTGATTGACAATTATTTTATTGTGAACTAACGAACCTAGCATATAAATCGGTTTTACTGTTTGCGGATCTTGCAATAGTTTTTCTATTTGGTTAATAGCAGAAGCTACCCCGCCGCACATTCCTTGGGGAACTGCAAATTTTATTATCATAACATCACCTTTGCTTATCGTTGATATTATAACACGATTAAAGGTTGAAAACAAATAAAAAACCAGAGTAAGTTCTGGTTTTCATTTACGTATTTTTTCAACATAAGCCATAATAAAAGGTGCAATTCCGATAGCGTCATTTTCAAAAATCGGCTCTGAAATGTAATATTCAAAGGTTCCGTCTTGGCGTAAATTCCCTTCATGCCCCAAGCCTAACTCCGAAGAAATATTCACCAAATTTAAAGTTCCATTCTTTTCTTGTAAGAAGTTATCGCAAATGCCATCGAAAATTTCTTCTCCTTTCCGGCGATAAGATTCATCGAGTATTTTTAGACGAACTCCTTTTAAAAGGGCATAAGCAATCATTGCACTTCCGCTTGTTTCCAAATAATTACCAGGTCGATTTTGCATATCAACAACATGATAAAACAATTTTGTTTCATTATCCTGATATTGTAAGATTCCTTCGATTGCCTCTTTAAAAATAGTTGTTAATGTTAAAAATTCATCAGTATCATTTTCATCTAAATAATCAATTACATCAATTAAAGCTACTATGTACCATCCTATAGCTCTCAACCAAAATGATTGAGATAATCCAGTAGTTTTATTAGCCCAAAAGACAGATTTTGTTGAATCATAGCCATGATGATATAGTTTTTTAGTTTCATTAAACATGCGTAAACGAACATTACGAAATTGATTCAATATATCCGGATAATTTTTTTTATTATTTAAGTATTTTTCGTATTGAATATAAAAGGGCATCATCATATATAAATCATCAAGCGAAACTTGGTGGGGATAGGTTTTTTTATGGGAAAAGTTTCCCTCATTTGTTCGTGGATGTTTGAGTATTCGCTGCCTTGTATATTCAATTGCCTTTAGATATTTAGTATCAGAAGTAAACTTATATAAATCAAAAAGAATTCGGCTCATAGAAACATCAGTCGTACTGAAATTTTCAAGTTCAAAACCTTTAATTATACCATCTTCATAAACGTAGAACTCAACGAAATCAACAACAAAATCAAGATACTTATCTTTTTTTGCTATTTTATAGAGTTCTAACAATGAAGTCATCATACAACCATCAACATAATTCCAGGTAGGAGAATGATTGTATTTCGTAGAATTGATATTCCATAATGGCTTATTAGGTTTTGAAAGTTTTATAAAACCATCAATATATTTATTGATAAATTCATCCATAATAATTCCCCTCTTTATTTGATTATATGAAAAAAAGAAACAAAATGCAAGAAACGATCATCGAAAAAAGACAAAATTTATTCGCATATAAGATGAACTAACCTTTATCAATTAAGAAGGATGTGGTATAATTAAGGCTAAGGAGATTATATAATGGAACAAAGTAAAAATTACCAATTAGAAAACGAAGAAGTTATTGTTAAAATAGCAAGTATAGGTGCAGAATTAAAGTCTTTTCAAACGAACAATAAAATAGAATATATATGGAATGCCAATCCAAAGTATTGGAATTTTTCTGCTCCCTTTTTATTTCCTATTGTAGGAACATTACGAGATAAAAAGACAGTCATCGATAATAAAGAATACTTTATTAAACAGCATGGATTACTACGTCATCAAAAATTTTTGGTTGTTAAGCACACTAGCGATTATATTTTATTGAAAAACGAATATAGTGATGAAACACTATCGGTTTATCCATTTAAATATCAAGCTTTTGTTGAATATAAATTGAAGACGAAAACATTGACCACTAAAATTACAATTGTCAATGTGGATCATCGTTCTATTGTGTTCAATTTGGGAGGTCATCCAGGATTTAATTGTCCGATTTATCAAGGAGAAAGCTTCAGTGATTATACACTTTTCTTTTCAGAACCAGAAACATTTTCATCACCCAAAGTAACAAAAGAAGCAACATTAAATTTTTCTGAGCCGGTATTAAATTTTTCAAACTTAACGGTATTGCCATTAGAAAAAAAGATGTTTGAAATTGATACTATTATCATTCCGCGAGTAAAATCAAAATCGGTATCTCTTCTTAATCGAGAGAAAAAAGGTCTTAAGTTCTCTTTTGATAATTTTAAAACATTGGCAATATGGACACCAACCAATGAAGCACCATTTATCTGCTTAGAGCCATGGATAGGATATAATGATCATCATGATTCAGATTATAATTTTTATAACAAGGATGATTTGATAAGATTGGCTGTCAATGAAGAAATTTCAGTCGTTTATCAAATGGAAATAATCGATTGAATAATAAAATAATAGACAATAACGATAAAAAGTGATATAATAATATATGTTTTAGGAGGGCTTTATGGTATCAAGTAACGAATTCAAAACAGGAATGACAATTGAATATGAAGATAAAATATATCAAATATTGGAATTCCAACACGTTAAGCCAGGAAAAGGTCAAGCATATGTGCGAACAAAATTAAAAAACATGAGAACGGGAGCTACTACCGAAGTGGCAATCGCATCAGGAATTAAAATTAAAAAAGCTATTATTGAAAAGAAACCAATGCAATATATTTATGATGGTGGAGAAACACTTGCTTTCATGGATATGGAATCATTTGTTCAGATTGACATACCAGCGGATAGATTAACTTATGAAAAGAACTTCCTAAAAGAAGGAATGGATATTACTATTGTTGATTATCAAGGCGAAATTCTTGGTGTAATGCTGCCAGAAAAAGTTGTTTTAGAGGTAGTGGAATGTGACCCTAATGTTAAGGGTAATACGGTATCAAATGCAATGAAGGGAGCAACTGTTGAAACAGGATATTCACTTCAAGTACCGCTTTTTATTGAAGTGGGAGATAAAATCATCATTGGCACATATGATGGCAAATATAACTCAAGAGCATAACGAATTAAGGTAAATTGCACTACAATTTACCTTTTTGTATTTCAAAAACGACTGAAAACAAAGGCTTGAACTACTTTATATTAACAGGGTAAAATTGTTTGTCTGAAAAAACGAAAATTGTGAATTATGATGTTTTTTTAATCAATGACAAAAATCATTAGTCTACTTTACTTCAAGAAGAAAGACTCTATTATCTAATAAGAAAAATTAGTTTTTTGAATAGGCAATATTGCCTTTTTTCTATTTTGTGATATAATAAAAAAGTGAGGTGTTGAAGTATGTTGTTATGTATTGATATCGGTAATACGAATATTGTTTTTGGTATTTATAATGAGGATAATTTATTAAATAGTTTTAAAATAGAAACAAATCATCATAAAACTGTTGATGAATACGGCTTAAAATTCATTGAAATGATTAAGTATATGGGACATGAAGTAACAGAAATTGATGGAATAATTATTGCCAGCGTTGTCCCACAATTAGATGGAGTATTCACAAAAACAATTAGAAAATATATAAAAGTTGAACCGTTGTTTG
>JAAYBG010000044.1 GCA_012718985.1 Acholeplasmataceae bacterium | reverse complement strand
GGTTTTAGTTTAAATGAACGAGAAGTGAAAAGAAGCGGGGCGAATTATATTAAAGATGTTCATTATCTTACCTATAAAAACTGGGAAGAATTTCTAGAAAAAAATAAAGGAGAAATGTATTTTTTAAGTCGTTATGGATTAACATCGGTTCATAAACTAGATGTTACGAATCGAGAGAAAGATTATTACTTCGTTTTAGGAAAAGAATCGACAGGAATTCCTAGTGAAATCCTAAAAGCAAACTTAGAACATTGTATTCGTTTACCTATGACCGATAAGGTTAGAGCTTTAAATGTAAGCAATGTCGCGGCAATTATTATCTATGAAGCCTTACGCCAACAAGATTTTCATGATTTAAGCGAATTTGAACCGGAATCCATGAAAGGGAAAGATTTTTTATTGCGCAATTGACGATAAAAGTTAAGTCTTTTGTCGTTTTTTAATGGATAAAACTCTTAACAATAACTACTCATTGTGATATAATAATTGCAAGTTGTCAGTGAAAGCGAGGAATCGACATGAAGCAATATTTACAATTCTTAGAGCATATTCTTAATGTTGGGATTAAAAAAGAGGATCGCACCCAAACAGGTACCATTTCAACATTTGGTTACCAAATGCGATTTGACTTAAATCAAGGATTTCCTCTCCTAACAACTAAAAAAGTGTATTTAAAAGCGATTATTCATGAATTATTATGGTTTATCAGTGGTAGTACAAATATTAAATATTTAGTTGACCATGATGTAAGGATTTGGAATGAATGGCCTTATGAGCGATTTAAAAAATCTGATGAATATCAAGGAGAAACGCTGGATGAGTTTGTTCGAAAAGTAAAAGAAGATAATGAATTTGCCAGTAAACATGGGGAATTAGGACCAGTCTATGGGTATCAATGGCGTCATTTTGAAGGCCAAGATAAATTTGTTGATCAATTAGCTTGGGTGATAGAAGAGATTAAACAAAACCCTAATTCAAGGCGTTTAATCGTCAATAGTTGGCAAGCAGCATCTATTAATGAGATGGCGCTTCCGCCTTGTCATTTATTGTTTCAATTTTACGTACTTAATAACAAACTTTCTTGCCAATTATATCAAAGAAGTGCGGATGCTTTTTTAGGAGTACCGTTTAATATTGCTTCTTATGCCTTACTAACGATGATGGTCGCTCATATTTGTAATTTAGAACTAGGGGAGTTCATCCATACTATTGGAGATGCCCATATTTATTTGAATCATTTAGATCAGGTTCACTTGCAATTATCAAGGGAGCCGCGCGCTCTACCGAAAATGAAGTTCCTTCGTAAGGTAACCGATATTAATGATTTCAAGTATGAGGATTTCTTGTTAGAAGATTATCATCCCCATTCTCGGATTAAAGGAGAAGTATCTGTATGATTTCTATTATTGTTGCTATCGGTAACCACAATTTAATTGGTAAAGGAAACGATTTACCTTGGCATTATCCTGAAGATTTACAGTATTTTAAAGAAAAAACATTGAACAAAACTGTTTTAATGGGAGAAAATACATTCTATTCTATTTTGAATCGTTTACATAAACCTTTACCAAAACGAAATAATATCGTTGCTACTTTGGATAAAGAATTTACTTATCCTGGAGTTACTGTAATCCACGATTTAATTTCTTTTTTAAAGCAACCTCATCAAGAAGAAATTTTTATCATTGGGGGGAAACAAATTTACCGTCTTGCTCTTCCCTATGCGGATCGTTTGTACATCACTCACGTGAACAAAGATTACGAAGGCGATGTTTATTTTCCAGAAATTGATTATCAACATTATCGAGTTATCGAAGAAAACATCGTTAATGAATTGGTATTTCGTATTTATGAGAAGGTGAAATAAATGTTATTATTATCAATTTTTATCTCGCTTGCCCTAGCAACGGATATTCTCTTAGCATTGAGTTTATCGTGGCCATGGTGGTTAGCAATCCTTATGTTTATTGTATTTATCATTGGCTATGTTGTCGTGTATGCGCTACTGTGTTGGTTGTTTGCCATTTTTATTCCGAAAAATGATGAAAGACCACCGCGTAAGTTTTATACAACGATTACTAGAATTACCTGCCATTTTCTAATAACCATTTTCAATCTAAAAATAATTGTAATTGGAAAAGAACAATTAAAGAAGATTCCTGCCTTTTTATTTATCAGCAATCATCAATCTTATTTTGATCCTATTTGTCAGATTGGTTGTTATGGACGTGATGATTTAACTTTCATTATGAAAGATAATATTTTAAAGGTGCCATTGATTGGAAATTGGTTGTGCTCAGCGGGACATCTACCCTTAGATCGAGAAAATAACCGTAATGCCATTATCACTATTCAAAAAAGTGTAAGGCGGATAGACCAAGGTTACCCAATTGGTGCTTATCCTGAGGGAACAAGAAGCAAATCAAAAAAACTTGGTGAATTCAAAGATGGGTTATTCAAAGTCGCAGTAAAAGCCAAACAGCCTATTGTGGTAACGATTATTGACAATGCCTATCGCTTGAAATCGCGCTTTCCTTGGCGACGCACAAAAATTTTGTTGAAGGTGTGTCGTGTGATTGAATATGAAGAATATCAAAACATGAATACTCATCAAATCAGTGCTATGGTAAGAGAAATTATAGTGAAAGAACTAGAACTTGCCAGAAAAGAATATTTATGGTTACAATGAAAAAAGAACGATTCAAATTCGTTCTTTTTGTTTTATCTTATTTAGTTATATTGTATTGCCATATTTTTATTTGACCATTAGTAATGGTAAAATAATTTAAGGAACTATTTTTCAAATACATCGTAAAGTCGAAATCAGGGTCGAGAGCGGATAAAATCCCCTTGATAAATTGCGAATGGGTAGTAATGATGACTTTTTTACCTGGATAGGCTTTGTTAACCTTCGATAAGGCAGAAAGCCCTCGTTTTTGTAAATCGGCCAAGCTTTCTAAGCCCTCGATTTTTTCTTGGAAAATTTCTTCATACATGACTTTATCTAAGACTTTTCCTTCTGCAGCTCCAAATTGACGTTCCATGAAAATGGGATCTGTTTTAATTTCTTGTGTGAAATGAAGTTTCTTGGCGATGATAACTGCAGTATCGTAAGCTCTGGATAAGGGAGATGATAATATTACATCCCATGTTGGATCATTTTCAAGTAAAAAATCAGCCGCATCGTTAGCTTGTTTAATTCCAACCTCATTTAATCGCTTATTTGTTATTCCCTGAACCAATCCTTGTTTATTCCAATCGGTTTGGCCATGCCTGATTAAACAAATAATAGTCACCATAAAATCACCTAAGCCAATTATAGCAAAGGAGAAGAAAAAGCTAAAGTAAAAGAAAATGAAAGTGTTTTATCTAGATAGTAGAAAAAGTTTTTTGCTTGTAGTATAATAAGATCAAAGAGGAGTGAAAGAGAGTTATGAGGAAGTTTTTTAAAGAATTCGGTAAATTTATCAGTAAAGGAAATATTATTGACTTAGCTATAGGTATTATCATTGGTACTGCATTTCAAGCCATTGTAAAGAGTTTGGTGAATGATGTGATTATGCCAGTTATTGGTGTGATTGCTAACTTTAATTTACAAGATGCTACGATTATCTTAGTTCCAGAAGTTATTGATGGAGCAGGAGTGGTTACTCGAGCAGCGGTATTATTACGCTATGGCGCTTTTATTCAAAGTATTCTTGATTTCTTAATCATCGGCTTTACGTTATTTGTTACTATCAGGATTGTTACTGGTGCAAAAGAGCGTTTTGTAAAGGGACAAGTAAAACAGTTGAAGCGATTAAAGAAAAAACACCCGGAGATGTTTGAAAAGGAAGATTCCCTTGGCAATCTACATTATAATGAATTAAAAGAAAAATATCCTGAGTATTTTGCTGAAGAAGTGGCGAAGGAAACAGTTCCTGTTGCTCCAAAACCAACAACAGAAGAATTGTTAACAGAGATTGTTGCTATTTTAAAAGAGAAAAAAAATTAAGAAAGAAGAATTTTCTAGAAAGAAGGATTTTCTTTCTTTTTTTGTTTGGAGAAAATATTTGCCAAGCGTTTTCCTTTATGATAAGATGATGGTAAGATTATGGAGGATTTATGAAAAAGAAAACTACTCTTTCTGTAAAGAATTGGATTTTAATTTGGAGTCTTGGTATGGCAGGGCAATTGTGTTGGAATATCGAGAATCAATGGTTTAATACCTTTGTATACGCGAAAATAGCACCAGATCAAAGTATCATCACTTGGATGGTAGCGGTTAGTGCCATTGTTACGACGATTTCTACTTTTATTTTTGGAACCTTAAGTGATCGTATTGGCTCAAGAAAGCCATTTGTTGCCTATGGGTATATTCTTTGGGGTATCTTTACCATTATCTTCGGATTGACTATGTATATTCCTAATTCACTAAACAACGCTTTGATGGTTATGGCTGTTGCTGTTGTTGCGGCTGATGCTTTGATGAGTTTCTTTGGTTCGATGGGAAATGATTCGGGATTTAATGCCTGGATAACAGATAATCTTAATGATCAAAACCGTGGTTCAATTGGAGCAGCCTTAGCTATTCAGCCAGTTTTAGGGACAATCGTTGGTACTGTTGTTGGGGGAATCATCATAGATTTATTTGGTTATATGGCATTCTTTACTGTTATGGGCCTTATTGTTATTGCGATTGGAATACTATCCATCTTTATCATGAAAGATGCCGAGGATTTAAAAGCGAACAAAGAAGGAAGTTTCTGGCAACAGTTTGCGAAAGCATTTAATTTTAAAGAATTCTTTAAAAAGAAGGAATTAATTGCAGTTAATGTGACGGTTGCAATTTTCTTTATTGCTTTCAATGTCTATTTTGTTCATATCGGTAATCTATTTATTTATAATTATGGTTTTACTGCCGGTGATGCAGGAGTTATCCAAGGAATAGGGCTAATCATCGCACTTTTATTTACCATTCCCGCTATTAATCTAATTAATAAAAATAAATCTCCACTCCTACTGGCTTTTGCGGTGTTGGTCGATATCATTGGTTTAGTTATACTATTTTTGTTTGCCGCTGATTCAAATCCAGCAGCATTAATCAGTGTAAACAATATTCCTCTTTTCATCGGTATCATTTTGGTTGGCCTTGGATATGTATTATTGATGCAAACGACAATGGTATGGTGTAAAAAACTATATCCCGAAACTGCTCGAGGGCAATTTGAGGGAATCCGAATTATTTTCTTTGTTTTAATTCCAATGGTATTTGGTCCAATGATTGCCGATCCAATTATCGAAAAATATGGGTTTGATTGCTTGATTAATTATGGAACAGATACTGATCCTGCCTTTCTAGCCGGAAAAGCACCAACAGAAATACTTTTCCTTGTTTCAGCAATCTTAGTAGTATTTACCTTTATTCCTTTGTTCATTGCGCGTAAACATCATAATGAAAGAGTTCTTTCTGAAGAAATGAACGTTAGTAATAAAGAGTAAAAATTTAAATGGAAAAAGAAATTTTAGGGACCCCTAATCTACTTGATGAACAAGGAAAACTTCAAACAATTGGCTATAGTAAGCACTTTAATATTCGCTATAATCCTCAAAACATCAGAGTAAAACATCGTTTGAAAGAATGGGATTTTTACCAAATTACCAATGGTGAGTGGTGTTTGCAAATGAATATTAGCCATCTTAGTTATATTAGTAGTGTCGGTGTAACAATATTCAATATCAAGACAAATGTTCGATATTCATTGGGGAAAATGAAACTATTTTCAAGAATTGCTTTAGATGATAATAATGAAAAAGACCATTGTATTACTTATCGTAGTGGTAATCATTTTGAAATGAAGATTACTGTGATAGGAAACAAGAGAAATCTTGCTTTTTCAGGGAGTAATAAGAAGTACTCTTTATTCACTGTGAATCTTGAATTAACTGCCTTAGAGAATGCAGAAAGCATGGTCATTAGTATTCCCTTTAAAAACAAACCCAATCACTTTTATTTGAATAATAAACAAAATTGTTTTCTTGCTTCTGGCGAAGTAAAAGTCAACGATGAAGTTATTGCCTTTTCTCCAAACAATTCATTTGGATTAATCGATTGGGGACGCGGTGTTTGGCCTTATAAAAATACATGGTTATGGGGCAACGCTTCAACAAGACTAGCGAATGGTGATTTGTTTGGTTTCAATATCGGAACTGGTTTTGGTGATTTATCTCAAGCTACTGAAAATATGTTTTTTCTCAATGGAAAAGCATATAAGTTTGGAGAAATAAAGATCAGTTTTGATCAAAACGATTATTTAGCACCATGGTACTTTACCAATAACGATAGCACCTGTAATTTGGTGATGAAACCAATCTACGATAACTACACAAAAACAGATTTTTTAATCGTTCGTATGGCATGTCATCAAGTATTTGGTTTATTTTCAGGAGAGGTTATTCTTGGAGATGAAAAAAAGATTGTTCTCGACCAAGTGTTTGCTTTTTGTGAGCACTGCCATAATCGTTGGTAAAATAGAAATTAAAATGGCATATTATCATTGAAACAGATATTATTTTAACTCTAAAAAGTGATGGTAAATCACAGTTTAGAGTTTTTTTTAATTAGATGATTGAATTAATATTAATTGCTTTAAAATTGGAATGCTTAGTTGCATGTTATAAAATGATTATTGATAAAAAGATAGTTATTTTTTATAAATATGATATAATTAGTTTGTATTTTTAAAAAAGTAATTGAATCTAAAAAAAATACTGCTAATAAAGGAGATTAGTCATGATTGCCTACAAAGAAACGTTGAGAAATTTTTATAGTCATATTGAACAAAATGTAATTGCAGAGAAAGTCATGGAGAAATTGGGTAGAGTTGGAGAAAGTGAACAAAGAGCATTTAGAAATTCGCTTCCAGCTATTGCTAATTCTTTAAGAAATGCTAATTTGCCTGATGAAGTTCAAGTTGGAATCGAGTATAAAATTCCATTAACTTCTAAGAGGGTTGATTTCATAATTGCAGGCTCAGATGAAGATGGAAAAGATCATATTATAGTTGTTGAACTTAAACAATGGGATAAAGTAAAACATACGGACATGAGTGATATCGTTTTAGTAGGTAGTGAAGAGCATGTACACCCATCTTGGCAAGCCTATACTTATGCATCAACAATAGAGAATTTCAATGATTATGTACAAAAAGAAAGGGTTGAAATAAAAGCTTGTGCTTTTTTACATAATTATAAAACTTTATATAAAAAAGAGTTATTCAATCCAATATATAAAGAAGGCTTGGATAAAGCTCAACCTTTTATTTCAAGTGATTACATAAAATTAGCTGATTTTGTGAAAAAGCATGTTAAACATGCCTCAAAAAGAGACTTGATATTCGAAATTGAAAATGGAAAAATAAAGCCATCTAAAATGCTAATTGATTCTCTTGCAAGAATGTTGAATGGAAATAAGGAATATGAATTAATAGCTGAACAGAGAATTGTATTCTCAAATTTGTATAAAGCTGTTAAAAATAATCAAAATAAAAACAATAAACAGGTGTTTATTGTAAGAGGAGGAGCAGGAACTGGTAAAAGTTTAATTGCTATTCAGTTATTGGGTGAGCTCTATAAAAATAAAGGATATAAAACTTTTTATGTTGCGAAAAGCAGTTACGTAAAAGAGAATTATTTTGCCAAACTGACTAAAGATGTTCCTAATTATAAATTTTTAAAAACCCTTTTTAAAGGATCTGGTGAATTTATAGGTTCAATTAAAAATGAGTTTGATGTTTTAATTGTTGATGAAGCACATAGATTGACAGAGAAAACAAAAAGATCTTGGCTGTTTCTAGGTGAAAACCAAATAAGAGAAATCATTCATGCATCAAAGACTAGTATCTTTTTTATTGATGAAACTCAAAATATCGATATAAAGGATTTTGGAACAGTTGATAACATAATAAGATTTGCTAAACTAGAAAATGCAGAAGTTCATTGTGAAGATAAGTTTATTCTAAAGTCTCAGTTTAGGTGTAATGGTAGTGATGAATATATTGCATGGCTTGATAGTGTCTTATATAATAAAGAGTTTAAATCTTCATTTACTAATGTGGATTATGACATCAAAATATTTGATGATTTAAATGAATTACATAGAGTAATAAAACAAAAGAATTATGAAAGTAATTTGCCTTCAAGGCTTTTGAGCGGTGATGTTTTTGATTGGGTTTCAAAAGATGATAAAAATGCTATAGATATAAATATCGGAAATTTCAGAAAACAATGGAATAAAACAAAAGCATTTGCCAGTGATCCAAAATCAATAGAAGAAGTAGGATGCATCCATACGAGTCAAGGAATGGAATTTGAATATACTGGTTTGATAGTTGCGAACGATTTATTTTATGAAAATGGTGAAATTAAGACTGATTATACAAAACACCCCGCTAAAGCAACAGAATTCAAACGAGCTTATAAGCAAAAAATTATAGAAGAAGATATAGATATTATTGATAAAATAATCAGAAACACATACAAAGTTTTATTTACTCGCGGACAAAAAGGAACATATTTGTATTTTATGGATGAAAATCTTAAAAAATACTTTAAAGAAAAAATTGATATATTGTTAACAAAATATTAAATTTTATTATAGCTTTAAATGTAATAAGGATAAGTTTTTTATCTAAAAAGGTTCTGCAAAAAGTTCTAATGAAAAAAGGTCTATGATTATCTCACATGAAGTGAGCTACATAGACCTTGTTTTTTTCATTAGAATTTTTGACAGGGACGATTTATCGTCTAAAAATAAATTATATTAATTTATTTTTCATTATAATTTTTTATAGACCCGGTTTTATTAGGTAAGGTTACCATAAAATTGGTAATTTTTTATAGTTTTTCTAATACTTTTGCAATTGTATCACTGGCATTACCAAGCTCTAAATAAAGGTTCTCTTTTCTTTGATAGATTGGATTTTCAACACCAGCATATCCTGGTTTTAAATCATAGTTGAAAATGATTACTTGTTTGCAATCATCAACATCTAGAATAGGCATTCCGTAAATTGGAGTTCCAACAGCGTTTCTTGCTGCTGGGTTCATGACATCATTTGCTCCAATGACAATAGTTAAGTCAGTAGATTTAAATTCGTCATTGATATCATCCATTTCATATAAATCTTCATAGTCAACATTAGCTTCACAAAGAAGAACATTCATATGACCAGGCATTCTTCCTGCTACTGGATGAATAGCGTATTTGATGGTAGCACCATTACCACGCATGAAATCAGCTAGTTTCTTGACTAGGTGTTGAGCTTGAGCAACAGCCATTCCATAACCTGGAACGATGATTACACTTTTTGCTTGTTTGATTACATCAATAAGAGAGGTTTTAGTTGAGGTTGTTGCTTCAGTGGGTAGAGGTGTTTCTATTTTTGGTGTTGCTACTTTTTGTTTCGTTTGTGTTGTTTTACTTAACAAAATATCAAATAATTTACGATTCATTGCTTTACACATAATTTGTGTTAATAGTAGTCCAGAAGCACCGACGATTCCCCCAATACTAACAAGTAGGGCGTCGCTGATTGCTAGACCAGCAATGGCAGCAGCTACACCACTAAAACTATTTAACAAGGAAATTGTAATTGGCATATCAGCACCACCTACGCGGATACTGAAGAAGAAGCCAAATAGAAGTGAAGTTATACTGAGTGCTAGAATTAACCATAAATAGTAGTGAGGAAGGTTAACAATTGGATCATTAAAAACAGCGATAACAATGAAAACAAAAGTCAATAATAATGTAATCAATGTATAAACTTTATGATATTTGTATACAATTGGTTTTTGAGGTAAGATGCGATTTAGTTTACCAGCAGCAATCAGACTACCAATTAAGGTAATAAAACCAATGGCGATAGCGATTGCTGAAGTAAGGTTACTAAAAGCTCCCTTTGTTGTGCCGATTCCAATCAAGGCAAAGATACCGACAAAGGCACTTGATGCTCCTCCTAATCCATTTAGTAAAGCAACTAATTCTGGCATTTGAATCATTTTTACTTTAACCGCAAATATGATTCCAATAACAGTACCAATTGCCATAGCAAGATAAATAAACCAATAAGGAAGGATTTGATTATAGATTAGAGTGACAATAATGGCTAGTAGCATTGCGAGAGCACTCAATCGATTTCCTAAAACAGCTTTCCTTACGTTACTCATCAAGAAAATACCGAGTAACACTAGTAAAGATAGCAAACCACTAATGACATAATAAATCCAAACATCAAAGGCTGGAGTAACAATAACATCAAGGAGTAAAGGCATTATTTTTCATCTCCTTCATGTTTCTTTTTTGCGATCATTAGTAACATTCGGTCGGTGACACCAAAGCCACCAACAACATTAATCATGGCACAGATGATGGCTAAACCACCGAAAATATAACCTAAAACAGCGATATCTGTTGTAATTGCTAGAGCAGTAGAGATTAGAGCACCTAGAACGGTAATTCCCGATAAAGCATTCATTCCCGACATTAAGGGAGTATGAAGCAAGCTTGGAACATGATTGATTAACAAGTAGCCAATGATGGTGACCACAATGAAAACGACAACCAAAATAATTTGAGTTATATTCATCTTTATCTTTTCCTTTACTTTTTATTTTTAAGGAGACAGAAAAACTGTCTCCTATCGAATCTATTTATTCATCGCTTCAAGAGTACCTTGGTGAACGATTTGACCTTCAAAATTGGTTACTAGAATCGAAGATACAATTTCATCATTGGTGTCAAGTTCGATTTTATCGTCTTTAATTAAATACTTCAACAAGTTGTAAATGTTTTGGGCAAACATCCAAGTTGAACTGCTCGGTAACATTCCAGGAATATTTTTAATTCCTTCAATGATGACACCGTGTTTAATATCGCGTTCTCCTGGAGTTGTAATAGCACAATTACCGCCCTGGTCGATAGAAATATCAACAATACAACTGCCTGGTTTCATACTCTTCACCATTTCTTCGGTTAGTAGAATTGGTGCTACATGACCAAATAATAAAGCGCTACAGAAGACAATATCTGCCTTAGAAACGATGTCTTTTAAATTTTCTCGTTCTACTTGTAACCATTTTTCACTTAGTTTATTGGCATGTTTTCCATCAGGAGAAACAGCAATTTCTGCAGGGATTCCTGTTTCAACAATCCTTGCTCCTAATGACATGGCTTGTTCATTTGCTTCAGGTCGAATATCAGCAGAGTAAACAATAGCACCTAGTGATTTGGCAGTAGCAACAGCTCTTAATCCAGCAACACCAGTACCCAAGACAAAAACAGTAGAAGGTTTTAAGACACCGACGGCACTTCCAACCATTGGTATAAACTTGGCAATATCATTTGCTGCCATTAAAATTCCTTTATAACCAGCACAAACACTCATAGATGATAAAGCATCCATTGATTGTGCTCTACTAATACGAGGAATGCCATCCAGAGTTAGTCCGACGACTCCCTTCTCGGCCATTCTTTTTACAATTTTATGATTAACTGGAGCAGCAGGGTGAATAAATGTAATGAGTATTTGCCCTTTATGCATCATTTCTACTTCATGTTTTTGTAATGCTTGATTAAATTGTGGTTCTTTAACCTTTAAAATAATGTCTGCGCGATCATAAATTTCTTGTGGGTTGGTAAGCATTTCAGCACCAGCTTGAACATAGTCTTCATCCAAATAAAAAGAACCAGCTCCAGCTCCCTTTTCAACAATCACTTTAAAACCATCCTTAACCATCTTTGTGACAGTCTCAGGAGTTGATGAAACACGATTTTCATCGTGCATAATCTCTTTTGGTACACCTATAATCATATAAATCTCCCCTCAATTGTTTTTTTTATTTCTATGTTTAAAAAATTGAATATTCACATTTTAGTGTTGATAAAACAATGGTAGTATTAGTACGGGCCACACCATCAAATGATTTTATTTTTTGAATGACCTTTTCTAATGTCTTTGGACTATGTGTGACTACTTTCAATAAGTAATCATAATCACCAGCAACATAATGACATTCTAAAACATCTTTGTTTTCTAAAGCCGCCTTGATAAATTCTTTTGTGTATTTTGGATGATCCAGACGAACGGTCACAATGGCAGTAACTTCTTTTCCAAAGGATTCATCGTCTAATATGGTAGTATACTTTTTAATTACACCGCTAGTTTCCAGTTTTTTCACTCGTTCAATAGCAGCGGAAACAGAAAGACCTACTCGCTCTCCAATTTCAGAAAAATTCATCCGCGCATTCTCGCAAAGACATTCGATTATTTTCTTATCAATGGGATCCATATCCAACTCCTTTCAACAAATGTATTATACTACAGATTTCCAAAATGTCAACGCTTTCACAATAAAATTTATTGTGAGAGATGGTTATCACACGAAAATATTTGGTGTTGCTTAAAAAGCACGAAAAATATTTTAAAAAGAAGCTGGAGATTAGCTTCTTTTTGATGAGTATTATTGAAGTGTGTAATTGGCAAAGTATAATTGGAGTAATTTGAGTTTCTTTTTTATTAATTGATGACGAACAAATACCACTTTATTGATTGATTCCCAGATAAAAACCCAACTAGCGATGATAAATAATTGTTGTGCTGCCTGAGCAAAGAATGTTTTGGAATTCAGTAGCGAAGCGATTAACATCGTTGAGATACCAACTAAAAACAATATCACCGATAAAAATTTTATATGGCGTAGTTCTTGATTTTCATGATAGATAATTTTAATAATCTCGTTATTAATCGCTTCTTTCAGAGTTGTAACTTGGATATCTGCATTCTCTTTTTGTTCTAAATCTACTCTAATCGTTAATTGTTGGGATGAAGGAATATACATAGCTTCGTTTTCTAAACGATTGAGCATGTCTAATGCTTTTCCTCGATCAATCGGTTCAGGGGAAACTTTCACATCAATAATACCATCTTCGAATTTTGCTGAATACTTGTTAATTCTTTTTTTTACTTGTTGCAATCTTTCTTTTTGGATTGCTTTTGGTGATTTTATAGGATCACCTTGATGATTAATCATAAATAAAACCTTCCTTTATTGGTTATATTATAACACGAAAAGTTAAAAAAACTTCAAAAAACACCAATAAAATGAAAGTTTGATTTGTTTATTATATGAAAGGTCAAAAGGAGGACTTAATGATGAAAAAAATTTTAATCGCCTTAGTAATAGGCTTTGCAATGTTTGGATTAGCTGGTTGTACGGGAACTGCTACAACGCTTGATGAGTACAAATATGTAACGTTAAAAATCAATCCATCAATTGATTTTGTTGTCAATAAAGATGATAAGGTAGAGGAAGTAATCCCTACTAATGTGGATGCTGAAGTTGTGGTTTCAGAGTTGAATTTAGAATCAATGCCAATTACAGAAGCTATTGATACTTATGTAGAGGCAGCTGCGGAAACAGGATATATCGACCCTGAGGAAGTAGATAACGAAGTAACTGTTGAAGTTGTTACAGAAGAGGAAGAAGAAGCAGAAAAATACTGCAATATGATTAGAGATCGAATTAACCGATATTTTAAAAACAATGGTATTTTTGGAGCTGCTGTTGGGGGAAATTTTGATGAATATCTTGCAAAAGCAGAAGCTTTGGGGATCAATATCGATGATTTACCATTGGGTAAAGTGAAGGCTATCGTTGTTGCTTTAGAAAACGATCCTGATTTGGATATTGCTGAATTAGTTGATATGACAGTAGGAGATATTATTAAATTAATCTCTGGTCGTGCTAAAGAAAATGAAGTAAATGCTGCTTTAAAAGATGAATTTACGTCAGCACGCGAAGAACTTATGGTAAAATATGCTCGTTTGTTTGAACTAAGAAAACAAATATGGGAATTAAAAACTCAAATTGAAAATCATATAGGTACAGATGAAGAATTAGCAACACTGCAAGCGAACTTGCAAGTTTTATATGACGAATTCAATCCATTACAGGAAGCATATAAAGGGGAAGTGACAGCTTTAAGAGCAAGTTTTAAAGCGCAAAGCGATGCTGCTCGAGAAGAGCAAAAAGCAAAAAGAGCAACTCGTCAGGCAGAAGCTAAGGCAAAGTTTGATGCCGCTCGTAATCTTGCAAAAGAAAATCGTCAATTAAGAAGAGAAATTGGCAAACGCCAAAAAGACGATGAGTTTGACCCATTTGTTACTGAAGAAGAAAGAAGTAAACCATTTGTTGATGAAGCTCAAACTATCAGAAAAAAATATGGTTCATTCTTTACGCTAAAAGACGAACTAGTTACACTTTGCCAAGAATTAGATGATTTTGCTGGTTCCGAGGAAGAAAAAAATGCTCTTGAATCAGAGATAGAAACAAAGAGGGCAGAATTTAAAGAAACACGTAAAAATTATTATAAAGAAATGAGTAATCTAGCAAAAGAAATTAGCAAAAGAGTTAACCAAAACCAAACAGGTAAAGAAAACACCAATGGAACAGGAAAAAAATAAAAAAAATCTACTCATGGCTTATTGAAAAATAAGCCATTTTTCAATTTTAAAAAACTTGAAAAGTTACGAATAAGAGTTTGCATAAAAACGCTTTATATGATACAATATCCATACAAAAGAGGAGTGATATAG
>JAAYBG010000043.1 GCA_012718985.1 Acholeplasmataceae bacterium | reverse complement strand
ACCAACTGGAAGTTTTTCATCCAATTGCAATTTCCCGATGGCGATGCGTTTTAAATAGGTTACTTCCTTTCCCACTTTTAAGCACATTTTTTTAATTTGATGATACTTCCCCTCGCTGATAGAAACATAAGCTTTAAAATCAGAAATAATCTCTAGTTTTGCTGGTTTTGTTAGGAATATATTCTTTTTACCATCGAGTATCTCTAACCCTTCTTGGAATTTAATAACATCTTCTGCTGTCCATTTACCATTTACTTCAACATAATATTTCTTAAAAACATTTTTATTAGGAGCGGTTAAGCGATGTACAAGAGCACCATCATTAGTAAGAAGAAAGAGTCCTTCCGTATCTTTATCCAAACGACCTATCATCGCTAAATCATATTTTTGATATTCTTTGATTAAGTCCACGACTGTTGGATCTTTTTTATCAATAGTAGCTGAAAGAACTCCCCGAGGTTTGTTGAGCATAATATAAACATATTTTAAATAATCTAACTTACGACCTTTATAATAAACAATATCTTTAATCTCATCTATCGCATCATCGCTATGCAAATGCTTTTTAAACTCTACCGTGATTTCTTTTGCCCTTATTAATTGCCGTGCTTGACTTCGTGTTATCCCCAATCCTTGAGATACGTATTTGTCTAATCTCATCATCTTATGGCCTTTCCAAATATTTTTTCATTGTTTGATATATAGATACTTGCGATTTATCATAAAGCATTTTATCATATTTTTTCTCTAAACTTTTATTGTTTAGAATTTGTTGATACTCACGATAACAGGCTATCATCTTTTCCTTACTCACTTTTTTCTTTTGAGCTTGCTCAATCAAAACAAAAAAATCAATAATCTTTACAATTTCTAGAGTCTCGAACATCTCAAAATCTATTTTATAATCCTTTTTCATGCTACCACCTTAAAATATTTTACCATTTTTTTAATATTTTTCAAAGACAATTCATTCTTTTATATCAAGCATTGAAATTGCTTTTTCAAGATAATATGTTATAATAAACAAGAGGTAATTTTTATGAATGATTTAATAAAAAAAGATATGCTTTTATACTCCGATATTATTAAAGATGATCATCCCGATTTAAGACAAAAATCTCTTCCTGCTAACATACCCTTATCTAATGAAGAAATAAACGTTTTGAAATTAATGAATGATTATTTGTGGAACAGTTATGATAATGAAATTGTTGAAAAATACAAATTGCGTCCTGGCGTAGGTCTTGCTGCTCCTCAAATCGGCATCTTAAAAAAAATGTTCTGTATTCTTGCTTACGACGAGAAAGGGGACTTTCATAACTACTGTATCATCAATCCAAAAATTATTTCTCACTCTGAAGAGAAGACTTATCTGGAAACAGGAGAAGGTTGCTTATCTGTTGATAAAACTGTAAATGGTCTTGTTCATCGTTATAGGAGAATCAAAGCCTCTGTTTATTTATATGATTTTGAAACACAAGAATTGATATCAACAGTCTTGAAATTGGAAGGATATCTTGCCATCATTTTTCAACACGAATATGACCATCTTTATGGTAAACTTTTTTATGACCGAATCAATAAAGAAAATCCCTTCTTTATCCCCGAAAATTCACACCCTGTTATATTTAGTCCGCAAGATGAATAAAAATAAGCAAAAATAAAAACCTCAAAAATGAGGTTTTTTATATTAAAAAATATATACTGAGAGCAATTAGTACTTGACCGAAGTAATAGGCAATAATATTAATATATTTATAAAATTTAAATTTATTGGGATTAATTTTTTTGAAATATAAATACCCTAAAATAAAGTCAGATATTATAAAACTAATAACTCCGAGTAAAGCCAACATCATCCCTACCGAAGCTTTTGAAATCATTCCCATAGTGACTGTAATTAACAAAAATGAAGAAACATAGGCATAAATATAACCACAAATCCGAAACCGCCCTAAGTTTACTTTAGTAAATTCCAAAACAACAATTAAAATCATTGTGATAACCATAGCAATGAAAAAATAAATGTATTTTGGATATAAACTAAAAGTGAGATAAGCACGAGAATAAAAAACATTTCCAATTAAAAAAACAACTAATCCCATACCGAAAAAAACCTTATTATTTTCAGAATTGATTCTCCGTAGCCCTAAAACAGCATCACCTAGAAATCCACAAAGCAATCCTATCAATATCAATATACTCAAATTAATATTTTTATCTTCTTTGATAAATATTGCGACAACCCCTAGCAAAACAAACCAAAAGCTAGTCATCAGTTTAAAAACAAGGTTAATTACTCCCGACACCTTAAAATGATAATACATATAAAAAGACATGGAGATTATCATGCTTCCTATGATAATAAATAAATATAACATAACTTCTCCTTTTTGACTATAGTATAGTTTACAATCATATTGTAGCACGTTTATAACCTTGGAACAACTAAAACCGTTTTATTCTTCCTTTAATATCCTGTTTTGTGTATAATAAATACAAGAAAACAAAATATCTCAAGAGAAAGGAGAGTTTTTGTGCGAAACTTAAAAACAACTCAATTACCCATTATTGATAGTTTCAATGATGATAATATCAAGGTTTTTGCCCTTGGTGGTTTGGGTGAAGTTGGTAAAAATATGTATGTTGTCGAGTGTGCAGATGAAATCATCATCATTGATTCTGGAATACTTTTTCCTGATAATACCTATGGAGTTGATTACATCATTCCCGACTATTCTTATTTAAAAGCCAACGAAAATAAAATTGTTGGACTGTTTATCACTCATGGCCACGAAGATCATATCGGTGGTATTCCTTATCTTTTAAAAAATGTCAAGATTCCTAAAGTGTATGCCAGTGGTTTTGCTGTAGTTCTTATTAAAAATAAATTATCCGAACATAACAATATCGCCGTTAATATCGTAGAATACACTAACGATTCTGTTTATAAGTTTAAAAATTTTACCGTCTTTTTCTTTAAAAACAACCATAGTATTCCCGATTCTTTTGGTATAGCAATCAAAACAAGATTAGGTTATATTCTTCACACTGGTGATTTCAAAATTGATTTGTCGCCTCTTTTTGGTCATGCAGACTATATCAAATTAACCAAATTTTCTGAAGAAGGTGTTTTATGCTTATTGTCTGATAGCACTAATGCAAATGTTACAAAGTTTTCTATCTCTGAACGAAAAATAGGTCATTCAATAAAAACTATTTTCGCAAACATCAAGGGAAGAATTTTAATTTCCACTTTTGCATCAAACGTTTATCGAGTACAACAAATCGTGGAAGCAAGTGTTGAAAATAATCGCAAAGTGATTGTTTTCGGTAGAAGCATGAAGAAAACAGTAAATGTCGCTCAAAAGATGAACTATATTAAAGTTCCTGCTGGTACTTTTATTGGAGCAAAAGAATTCCCTTCTATTCCTCCAGAAAAAATTACGATTTTAAGTACAGGTAGTCAAGGTGAACCGCTAGCTGCTTTATCAAGAATTGCTGATGGGTCCCATAAGGATATAAAAATTATGCCTGGCGATACGATTATTTTTTCTTCTTCCGCAATCCCCGGAAATCAGGAAAGTATCAATCGCACGATCAATAAATTATATCGAGCTGGTGCCAATGTGATTGTAAATAGCCCTTTAAGCGATACTCATACTTCTGGTCATGCTAGCGAAACAGAATTGAAAATTATGCTCGCTCTAACAAAACCAAAATATTTTGCCCCTATTCATGGGGAGTATACTATGCAAAAACGCCATATTGAGCTTGCTATTGAAACCGGAGTAGCTCCAGAAAATTGTTTCTTACTAGCCAATGGACAAGTTCTTACCTTTTCAGAAAAGAAAGTCTTTTCCCATTACGCTGTTGTTTCAGGAAATATTTATATTGATGCTAATAATTATATTGTCGATAGCAATATTATCAAGGAACGAAAAATATTATCTGATGATGGTATGGTAGCTATCGTATTTACAACTGATGCAACTTATAAACAAAGAATTGAACCAAGTATTGTTTCTCGTGGTTTTATTTACATGAAACATTCAGAAGATCTGATTAACGAAATAAAAAATAAAGCTTATGAATTATATGAAGATTACCTTATAAAGACTAAAAAGTTTAATCAAAATTATTTAAAGAATCAAATCAGCACCGAACTTGGAAGTTTCATCTATGAAAAAACGGAACGAAGACCGATGATTATTCCGATATTTATGACTTATTAGAAGACCTTTTGGTCTTCTTCTTTTTTTATGTTATAATAATTTCAAAGGGTGTCCTATGATAATTTGTCCTAAATGTAAACTAAAATTAAATAAAGTGAATAATGCCTACAAATGTAGTAACAATCACAATTATGATATTGCGAAAAGCGGTTATTTGAATCTCCTGCTTTCCCGTTTAAATGCCGGGGATACAAAAGAAATGTTAGTCGCTCGCGACTGTTTTTTAAAGCAAGGTTTTTATTTACCGATTGTAAAGGAAGTAGCCTCAAGACTTCCCGATAATCATCCTCTTGTTGTTGATTGTGGCTGCGGAACGGGATATTACACTGATCATTTAGCACAAATGATTCCAGGTGAATATATCGGCGTTGATATTTCCAAAATTGCTATCGATTTTGCAGCAAAGAAAAACAAAAACGTGCTCTATCTCGTAGCTTCTAATCATAGCCTTCCCCTTGCCGATTCTTCCAGTGATGTTTTGTTGAATATCTTTGCCCCTTATAGCGATAGTGAATTTGCTAGAATCCTCACTAAGAAAGGAAAGCTGATTATAGTAAGTGCTAATAATAATCATTTGCAAGAATTAAAAACGCTCATTTATGATACTCCACATACAAATACTGACAAACTCTATTTTCTTCCCTCTTTCAAGCTTATTAGTGAAGATATTTTAGAATATAAACTACTATTAACTCAAAATGATTTAATTAATCTTTTTAAAATGACGCCTTATTATTATAAAACAAAACCATCAGATTTTGAAAAACTATTAGTTGTTGACCATCTAGAGGTAACTGCAAGTTTTTTCATAAGAGAATATCAAAAACAAAATTAAATATACTTTTTTTGTTTTTAGTGATATAATACATAAAAAAAGGTCTTATATGATTGATAATATGGTTCAATCGTTTCTACACCTAACCAAAAAAATAGGTACTAAGACATACAAAACAAGATTGTTTCAATCTCTTTTTCGTGTGTCCTATTATCGTAGGACTTTTATTTTACAAGGAGGAAAATTATGAGCTCAAAAGATTGTTTGCGCGAAGGACTAACCTTTGATGATGTTTTGCTTGTTCCCCAAAAATCAGAAATTTTACCCAGCGAAGTTTCGTTGAAAACTCGGCTAACAAACAAAATAATCCTAAATATTCCTATTTTATCGGCAGCGATGGATACTGTCACAACTTCAAGAATGGCTATTGCCATTGCAAGAGAAGGCGGTTTAGGCTTTATTCATAAGAACATGACAATCGAAGAACAATCTCATCAAGTTGATATTGTAAAAAGAAGCGAATCAGGGATGATTTTAAATCCCATTACGCTACCTATTAATTCAACCGCAAAAGAAGCGGAACGTATCCTTTCTTTATATCGCATCAGTGGGCTTCCTATTGTTGATGATAATAATAAGTTAATGGGAATTGTAACTAATCGTGATTTAAAATATTTAAAAGAAACAGATTGTTTAGTTACAGAAATCATGACAAAAGATAATCTGGTAACTGGAAAAAGAGGTACCACACTAGAAGAAGCCAGATACATTTTATGGAAGCATCGTATCGAAAAACTACCAATCGTTGATGACGATTATAAATTAGTAGGATTAATCACCTCTAAAGACATCGATAATGTAATTCAATATCCTAATGCTACAAAAGATGAAAAAGGTCGCCTACGAGTAGGTGCCGCTGTTGGAATTGGAAAAGATGCTTTATCCAGAGTTGAATCTTTGGTAAAAGCTGGTGTTGATGTGATAGCAATTGACAGTGCTCACGGTCATTCACAAAATGTTGTTGATTTATTAAAGAAAGTAAAAGCAACTTTTCCAAATTTAGATGTCGTTGTTGGAAATATCGTTACTAAAGAAGCTGCAGTTGAATTAATCGATGCTGGTGCAGATGCTTTAAAAGTAGGAATTGGTCCTGGTAGTATTTGTACTACTAGAGTGGTTGCTGGTGTTGGAGTTCCTCAAATAACAGCAGTTAAGGATGTTTATGAATATGCAAAAACAAAAAACATTCCTGTCATTGCCGATGGAGGAATCAAACTGTCAGGCGATATTACAAAAGCTCTGGCTGCAGGGGCAAATACTGTAATGCTCGGTTCTATTCTTGCAGGATGCAAAGAATCTCCTGGTGAAGAAGTCATTTATCAAGGAAGAAAATTTAAAGTCTATGTTGGTATGGGTTCTTTAGCTGCTATGAAAAGAGGTTCTGCTGATCGCTATTTTCAAGATCAAAACAGTTCTATAAGCAAACTAGTCCCAGAAGGAATTGAAGGAAGAGTTGCCTATAAAGGTGAGGTGGCTGACACTATATTCCAATTATGTGGGGGAATCAAATCAGGCATGGGTTATTGTGGAGCAAGAACAATTGAAGAGTTACAAGAAAAAGCCACTTTTATCAAGATAACCAATGCAGGATTAAAAGAAAGTCATCCACACGATGTGGATATCACCACTGAAGCTCCTAATTATATGAAATCGTAGGTGAATTATGTTAATAAACAAAATAATTGTTCTCGATTTTGGTAGTCAATATAGCCAATTAATTGCCCGCAGAATCCGTGAAATGGGAGTTTATTCAGAACTCTTACCCTATGATATTTCCCTTGAAAAACTACATTCCGTAAAAAACATCAAGGGAATTGTCTTGAGTGGAGGTCCTCATTCCATATATGAAAATATTTCTTTTGCTTGTGATGAAGCCCTATTTCAAATGAATGTTCCTATTTTAGGAATCGGTTATGGAATGCATTATATTGCTCAACACAATAATGGTAAACTTGAAAAATCTTCAACAAGAGAATTTAACAACCAAGAAATTACCGTGGATAGTGAAGCTACATTATTTCTAAATACACCTAATAAACAAACAGTGTGGATGAGCCATGGCGATAAGGTTGTTGCTCTTCCTCAAGATTATCATACCATAGCTTTTTCAAAAACATATAGTATTGTTGCCTTTGAAAATACAAAAGATAATTTATTCGGTGTGCAATTT
>JAAYBG010000003.1 GCA_012718985.1 Acholeplasmataceae bacterium | reverse complement strand
GGATTGTTTTTACCAACCCAAATAACAAAAGGGTTGATACTTAGGAAAACAGAGATAGCATAAAAAACAGTAAGCAGAGTATGAATAAAATGCCAAAAAGGGTAAATCTTTGAAAGAGAAGGAATAATCGCGGTGGCAGTTAAGAAGATTGCAGAAAGGCTATTATAAATATAAGGGTGTTTTGCTTTGTATTCCTCAACATGAAATAAAACTAAAATAGCGATTTGAATGGCAAACCCTGTAACCATTGCCCAAACGATAAAAACCCAACGATAAGTAAAATAATTTCCTATTTTACTTAGAGTATATTTAAAAGGATTTTCCAAAGTCCCATAGATAATAGTTAAGGCGAAAGAAAATAGCAATAAAGACATGACCAAAATCCTTCTTCGGCGTTGCTTTATTAAATCTTTTTGTAAGGAAAACAAATTTTTTTCGATAAGTTCTTCCTTGATTTTTTCTTTGTCGATAATTATTTTTTCCATAAAAACCTCCAGATAAAGGGTGTGTTTTAATTATACAGAATATAAACGGATTAGTAAATAGGAGAAAAGATTTAAAAAAATTAATTAAAAGAGTATGCCATCAGCACCCAGTGAAGCTCAATCGATAATTTCTTTCCAGAAATAAAATTGCTTTTTCTTGCTTAATGTGGTAAAATACTAGTCATAAAACAGAGGATATGACTGATGGCTAATGATAAAATAAGAGGCGATTAACACTATCCTTTACTTATAACCTTTGGGAAATAGTTTATCAATAGATGATTCAATTCCACTTTTTTAAGGAGAGGTTTATGAATTTAAAGAAAATTCCACCAGCATTTAAAATTTTTGCTAGTTTTATCGTAGTGATATTAATTGGATTTTTGTTATTCTTATTACCCATATCAACAAAAACAGGCGTGAGGATGAAAGCAATGGATGCCTTATTTACCTCTTTTTCGGCTGTATGTGTAACGGGGCTGACAACTTTCCCTAATATAGGTGCTACACTAAGCGTTTTTGGGAAAATAGTATTAGCATTCCTCATCCAAATTGGCGGATTGGGTTTTATTACAGTAGCTGTTTTTATCATGATTTTTTTAGGAATAAAGATTGGTGTTGTTGATCGTTTTCTGATTAAAGAAGCATTGAACCAGAAAAGTTCCAAGGGAGTTTTAAGATTAATAAAATCGATTATTTTTACTTCTCTTATCATTGAAGGAATTGGTGCTATTGGTTACTTTATTTTTTTCATTCAAGATTTTTCTTTTTGGGAAGCTTTGGGAATGAGTATATTTCATGCAATATCGGCTTTCAATAATTGTGGAATCGATTTACTCGGTAGTAATAGTTTTATTCTTTACAAGGACAATATCCTCTTTAATCTAACAACAGCAATTTTAATTATTCTTGGTGGAATTGGGTTTATTGTTATTCAAGATGTGATTACTAATCGTAGGTGGAGTAAATTATCGATTCACTCACGAATTGTTCTACCGTTAACGGGCATTTTGTTAGTCACAGGGACTATATTACTAAAAGCTTCTGAAGGTCTTACAAACGAAGACTTTACTTGGTTACAGGCGTTTTTCCAAAGTGTGGTAGCAAGAACAGCAGGATTTTCAACAATTTCTTTTGGGAATCTTAATATCGTCAGTCTTTTAATCATTGCCGCATTAATGTTTATTGGGGCGGCTCCTTCATCTACAGGTGGAGGGATTAAAATAACAACATTTTATACCATGTTTAAATCAATTCTTAGTTTTTCAAGAGGGAAAAAGACTATTACTTATGATCGTTGGATTTCAGAGGATACAAAATTACGAGCATTTACCTTGACAACTCTTTCTATAACAACGATATTCATCGCAACATTGCTGCTGTTAGCTATTGAAATGAATAATCCGTTGTATGAAGTTACCTTACATAAAATTTTATTTGAAGCAACTTCTGCGTTTGCAACCGTGGGGTTAACTTTGGGGATTACTCCTTACTTGTATACCGGATCTAAAATAGTTCTTTGTTTCTTAATGTTGTTTGGGCGATTGGGTCCCTTAACGATGATTAGTTTATGGAATCGTAATTGGAATAAAAATGAAGTAAGTAATGTTAGATATGTGGAAGAAAAGATTATTTTAGGATAGGTGATACGTTATGAAAAAGAGTATTTTAATTATAGGACTTGGAAGATTCGGATTAAATCTAATTGAATTTTTTAGTCATTTGGATGTAGATATTATTGGTATTGATGTTGATGAAGATGCAGTAAACAAGGCCGTTAAAAAAACACCTTATGTCTATACTTGCGATTCAACAAACGAGGAAGCATTAAAGGAAATAGGGATTGATAATGTTGATATTGCGATTATCGCTTTAGGTCAAGATAATCCGAATGGTGTAGTTACAGGGATTGTAACGACCATTTTACTAAAGCGTTTAGGTGTTGAAAAGATTGTTGTCCGTTTGGATGATGAAAGCTATCGCGATACTTTCCTAGCAATCGGAGCAACAGAAACTATTCAACCAATCAAAATTGCTAGCGAGAGAATTGCCAATCGATTGACTATGGATAATATTGTTGATTACTTTAATATTATTGGTGACTTTAATGTTTTTGAAATGAAAATACCCGATACCTTCACCCAAATTTCTTTAATTGATTTAAATGCCCGTAGTAAATATGGAATTAATATCGTTTTAATTAAACGCGAAGAACAGATGTTCACCCCGAATAGCACACATACTTTACTACCTGATGATAATATTTATGTTTTCGGAAAGAAGTCGGATGTAATTAAATTTGAATCCTTTGTAAGAAGTAATATAAAGAAAGTATAATGTGTTGCGTAATAAAATATGCGCAGTCTTTCTTTAGAATGAGAATATTGGTGATTTATAAATCATCATTTTCGATCGTAAAAGCTAAAACTAACCCCTGTTTATAACAGGGGTTTGTGAATAAATTGCTCGAAGATAAGAATTATGCTATACTAATAATAGATATTGGGAGGATATTATGAAAATAGCCAAGATAACAGTTAGAAATTTTAAAAGTTTTCATCATCAAGAAATCTGCTTTCACAATTTTTCTATATTAATTGGCGGAAATGCTAGTGGGAAATCAAATATCATTAGTCTATTTAAATTTATTTCCAATTTGATGAAATTTGGACTTGATGAAGCTATTTCGAGAATAGGAGGTATTGACTCTTTTGTCAATGCGGCGATTGGCAGTAAGGAAACAACCCGATTATGCTATGAAATTGATTTTCATGATAATGAGATTATAACGAAAAAGAAAGAAGATAGTTTGACCTATTTACAAGTAGAGCAAGTGAACTTTGAACTAGAAATCAAAAGCAATGAAAACAGTCTTGATTATTCTGTAATAAATGACGAGTTAACCATTAAATACCTTTGTTATGACAAACAGGCAAAGCAAAGAGGTTTTTTCACCATAATTATAAGCAAGAATAACGAAATTGATAGCCAAGTAAACTTTCAAGCCTTCCCAGGTAAAACAAGCGAAGAAATTGAAAATAGTATCAAAGATGATGAACGCTTCTTACAAGAGTATGTAACCTATTTTTTACGAATTCTCCATAGTAGCAATGATGTTACGATAAAAAGTTTGCAATTTATGATTCCTGAATTTATCGATTGTAATAGTTTTGTGAAGATTTATGACTTTAATCCGAAAGAATTAAAAAAACCATCGCTATTGACATCCTTTAAATCGCTCGATGAACGGGGATTAAATTTGGCTAATCTTCTTTATACGATTACGAAACGACCAAAAGAAGAAGAGAAATTACTAGATATTCTTGCAGATACACTTCCTTTTATCAAAAAAATTGATTTTGAAATTGGAAGTGATAAATCAGTATCGTATGTTGTTCAGGAGAGCTACAGCAATCGTCTTTTAAATGCCAGCAATCTATCTGATGGTACAGTGGTGATGTTAACCATTATTGTTGCTTTGTACTTTGATGAGAAAACAGGAGTAATTGCGCTAGAAGAACCAGAACGAAGTCTACATCCTAGACTATTAAGAAAATTATTAGAAATGGTGAAAGAAGTTTCTACAGAACGTCAAGTCATCATCACTACTCATAACCCGGAATTGTTGAAACATAGTCCATTAGAAGCGATTATCTTCGCAAAGAGACAACAAGATGGATTCACTACCATTATTTATCCAGAAAGTAGCGAGAATGTAAAGGTGTTTTTAGATAATGAACTGGGAATTGATGATTTATTCATTCAGGATTTGTTGGGGGATTAATGATGTTATATATATTTGTTGAGGGACAAGATGATGAGCGGTTTTTTCGCCACTATTATAACCACTCTAATAAACTGAGGATTATTGAGTATTCACATACTAAAAAGGAGAAAATACAAAAATTTGTAAAGAGTATTGCGATGCTTCCATCTGCAGATTACATCTTTACAACGGATACCGATGACCTGCAAGTATTGGAAAAACGAGATATTATGTATGAGCGATATGCGATTCCTGACAGAGAAAAGATTGCCGTTTGTCAGATGGAAATTGAAAGTTGGTATTTGGCAGGATTAACAGAACAAGGAAAACTAGATTTAGGAATCAAAGAAGAGTATATTCGTACAGATTCTCTTACAAAGGAAGATTTCAATGCGATGATGCCTTATGGAATTCGTCGTTATCAATTTATGCTGGAAATTTTAAAACGTTTTGATAAGCTAGAGGGAACGAAAAACAATACAACCTTTCGTTATTTTTACAACCACTTCAACAATCTCTTAGATGAA
Organism: Acholeplasmataceae bacterium; assembly: GCA_012718985.1. Classification (GTDB taxonomy): domain Bacteria; phylum Bacillota_I; class Bacilli_A; order ML615J-28; family CAG-698; genus JAAYBG01. The sequence continues at coordinate 174 of JAAYBG010000003.1, read as the reverse complement.
AAATGATTCGACTATAGCGAATGGAACTTGTAAACTATAACGGATAAGAGAGAACAGTGGGATTACGATTGATGTTTATTTGATAAATATAACAAAAAAAGCTGAGCTAATAATCAGCTTTTTTATTTAAGTTTGTCTTTGAAAAAGTCTTTCAAGAATTTTTTTACACCCTGG
>JAAYBG010000042.1 GCA_012718985.1 Acholeplasmataceae bacterium | reverse complement strand
CACCTAATTCTTTCATCACAATTTCTGTGAGTAAAGTTTGTTGACCAAAACGATAACAAGCATCATAAACAACTCTAATAGCTTGCCTAGCTATCCAAGAACCACCTGCTTCATCTCCAACAATAGCACCAATACCACCAACTTGCAGATTTTTACCATCTAAATCAATTCCTCCGCTTGATGTTCCTGTCCCATTAATAGAGCAAACACCATATCCATTAGTAGTCCCTGCTTTAATTCCTAAAAAAGAATCATTGACAACTTTAAATTGAGTGAATCCTAACATTTGTACTACTTCTTCAAGTTTTGCTTTTTGAAACGGGGTATCTACACCAGCCAAACCGAACACAGCTGTTTTGATTTGCTCGATAGTGATTTTATTCCTCTGAAATAAGTTTGTGAAAACCTCGTTCATTACTCTATATGAACCTGCAAAACTATCGTGCAAACCTTCATGACTACAGGTACCACCACGATAAAAATCGATAAAATTTCCAGCAATATCAAACAAAAAATAATCTGTTTTGGTATTACCACCATCTACTCCAATAATATATTCTTTCATGTTTTATTTCTCTTTCTTGAAGAATTGAGGTAAATGAGCTTTATGTGCTTCCTTTAATTCTTGAAAACAAGGGTATAATTTCTTATAATCAAAAACCAAAGGGTTAATCATTAATGCCCTAATTGCTTCATCCTCATCACCAGTTAAAGCTGCTGTAACAGCATGTTTTTCATAAGCTTTCATCATTAACATATATTCTTTTATATGTTCATTCTTAAAATGTGTTTTTATCGGTTTCGCTCCATCTTTACCAACAACAGCACATACTTCCACAGCATCATTGTCATTCATAAAAGGAATTGCTCCTTGATTCAATATATTCACAACCTGGATATCATTTTTATCGTTGTAGATCGAATCGACTAAATTGATAGCAACTTCAGAATAGCGAGACCCACCTCGTTTACTTAGCAATTCTGGTTTTACATGAAGTTCACTATTAGAATAGATATCTAGTAATTGTTCTTCTATTTCCATACATACTTCAGCACGACATTTTTCTACTTCTTTTGCTTTTGCTAACTTCTGGTCTTTAAAATAATAATACTCTAAATATGAAGAAGGAATAGCTCCAACTGTTTTAATTAATTCAGCAGTAAAACCACTTGCAGGGATATTTTTCATCGCTTCACTATTGATTCCTTCTTTAATTGCCTTTTGTAAGTAATCAACACCTTTATACTTGATTGAAGTAATCCAACTTAAGTGATTCAAACCAACATATTCAACTTCAGCATCAGGAATTGATAATCTCTTTTTTAAGCTATCAATCATATTGATAGGAACATTGCATAGACCCATCATTTTAATTTTGCTATGATTTAAAACCGCTTCCGCAATCATCCCTGAAGGATTAGAAAAATTGATTAGCCAAGCATTTGGACACAATTCTTCCATTTTATGAACAATATCCATGATTGCGGGGATCGTTCTCATCCCTTTGAAAAATCCGCCTATACCATTTGTTTCTTGACCTATTAAATCATATTTCAAAGGTATTCTTTCGTCAAGAACTCGTGCTGGAAGTTTCCCAACTCTGATTTGAGCTAACACAAAATCTGCTTTATCCAGTGCTTTAGTCAAATCTGTTGTTAGTACTACTTTACAAGATAATCCTGCTGCTTTAATCATTCGTTCGCATAAGCCACCAACAATATTCAACTTTCGTTCTTCAATATCCATTAAAAACAATTCTTTTACTGGTAAAGAATCTTTTTTATTAATGAATCCTTCAATTAATTCAGGTGTATACGTACTTCCTGAACCGACAATAGCAATTTTTAAACCTTTTTCCATAACCTTACCTCTTTTCAATTATTATATCATATTTTGTTGTTTTTATAAAGAAAATCAAAAGCAATTTTTCAAATTAAAAAATGCAAAGTTTTTTATTCCTTTGCATCAATTATCGATAACTTCTATGACCTCATACATAGCATCCGCATCTTCTTTTTTTGTTGATGTGGTTAGAGCTTTTACGATGACGATCATTTTTTTCTTGAAATAATTTATTTCCAATTTATCGCCTATTTTTAAAAGGGTACTAGGTTTAGCAATCTTTCCGTTCACAACAATCTTATCGCTGTTACTCGCTTCTTTCGCTACTGTTCTTCTTTTAATTAAGCGCGAAACCTTGAGAAACTTATCTACTCTCATTACTTATCCTCAGGTTTTTCTTTCTCATCTTTAGTTAGTGCTTCGCGAAACAATTCTTTTGTATCTGCAGCTGGATTAACATCACTTATGCTTGTAGAAACTGTTTCACCACTAGCTTTTTTTGCTTTTTCCATTGCTTTTAATTGCTTTTGATAGATTTCTTGTAATTCTTGTTCTTTCTCAGCAGCTATTTTTTGAGCTTCCTCTTTGGCTTTTTTCTTTTCCCACCACTCTAGACGACCTGTATTTACAATTTCATAAATATCTTCTTTTGTTAGAGTTTCTATATCCATTAAGTGCTTAGCAATGTTAATTAATAAATCTTTATTTTCTGTCAATACGGCTTTAGCTCTTTGATAACATTCTTCAATAATGTTACGAACTGCACGGTCAATCTCCATTGCAACTTGATCGGAGAAGTTTTTATCGCTCATGTAGTCACGACCAAGGAAAACTGTTTGACTTCTTTGTTCATATTGGACTGGTCCTAATTCACTCATTCCATATTCTGTAACCATTGCCCTTGCGATTAAAGTAGCTTTTTGGAAGTCATTATGAGCTCCTGTAGTAATTTCAGTTGTCATAATCTCTTCAGCAACTCGCCCACCTAAAAGACCTGTAATCGTATCTAATAATCCTTGTTTCGTTTGCAAGAACGTCTCTTCTTCTGGTGTCATCATTGAATATCCACCAGCTTCACCACGTGGTACAATAGTAACTTTTTGAACAATCTCAGCGTTCTCTAATTTAACACCTAAAACAGCATGTCCCGATTCGTGATAAGAAATTATTTGCTTTTCTTTATCTGAATATTTTCGACTTCGTTTTGCAGGGCCCATTAACACTCTATCAATGGCTTCATCGATATCATAAATCTTAATTTCTCGACGATTCTCGCGTGCAGCTAATAATGCTGCTTCATTTAATAAGTTTTCTAAGTCAGCACCACTAAAACCAGGCGTACGACGAGCAATGTCCTCAAGATTTATCTTTGGTGATAATTTCTTGTTCCGTGCATGCACTTCCATGATTTCTTTTCTTCCCCTAACATCGGGATTACTAATCCTGATTTGACGGTCAAATCTTCCTGGACGTAATAAAGCAGGGTCTAGAATATCGGCTCTATTTGTTGCTGCCATGACAATAACACCACTATTTTGAGCAAATCCATCCATCTCAACCAATAATTGATTTAATGTTTGTTCTCTTTCATCATGCCCACCACCAAGACCTGCTCCTCTTTGACGACCGACAGCATCAATCTCATCGATGAAAACAATACATGGAGCTGTCTGCTTCGCTGTTTTAAACATATCACGGACACGGCTGGCACCTACACCAACGAACATTTCAACAAAATCACTACCTGAAATAGAATAGAATGGAACCTTCGCTTCCCCAGCAACTGCTCTAGCTAGTAAAGTTTTACCTGTTCCTGGAGGACCTATTAATAAAACTCCCTTCGGTATTCTTGCTCCTATTTCAAAATATTTTCTTGGATTCTTTAAAAAATCGATGATTTCCTCTAATTCTTCTTTTTCTTCATCACAGCCGGCAACATCTTTAAATGTTGTGTCCGTTTTTTTATTTAATTTCGCTCTTGTTTTAGCAAATTCAAATGCCCTATTATTACTATTATTCGCATTTTTACTAATGAATACAACAAAACCAACAATTAAGGCTATCGGTAAAATTACCATAAAAATGATACTGAACCAATCCACTGTAACAAGTTTTATAATTTTAGGGTTGATGTTGTATTTCAACATCCCTTCAGTACTTAAAATATTTTCATTTACATATTCTACGGATAATACACTAGAGTAATTCTTTTCTTTGTTAGTAGCATCTAAATATATTCCATATACTTCAAAGAAATCCTTATTGTCCCCACCGATAGGTTTAATATTAATTGATTTGATTTTTTCATCTTCTAGTAGTTCATGAAAATCATATTGAGTTAGTTCATCTGGTTTTCCCAATGAATTATTAACTAAAATAAATATTCCCACTAAAATAGCAATGAAAACAAATAATAATCCTATATCTGATTTTCTAAACCTTCTTGATCCATCTTGTTTTTGTGGCATTTACACCACCTCCTTATTTATCATAAACCGATTTTTTCAGCACTCCCACATAATCTAAATTTCGATATAATTCATTATAATCAAGTCCAAAACCAACAACAAATTTTGGGGGAATGGTAAAACCGACATATTTTGGTTTAAATTGTTTTATAGTCCTTCCTGCTGGCTTGTCTAAAAGAACAACTACTTCAATGCTTGTTGCCTTACGATCTCTTAATAAATTTGTCACTTGTTGCAACGTTAACCCACTATCAACAATATCTTCTACAATGATAACATGGCGTCCCGCAACAGAAGTACTCGTATCTTTTGTTATTGTGACTGTTCCTGTTGAACATATTCCCTGATAACTAGAGGCTTTCATGAAATCTATTTCCATATCGCATTTGATGTGTTTAATTAATTCAGCCATAAATGGCACACATCCTTTTAGCAAACCAATTAAAATTGGACACTTGTCTTGATAATCTTTTGTAATCTTTTCCCCTAATTCTTTACATTTTTTAACAATTTCTTCGTGTGTGAACAAAATTTCTTCAATAAAATTGTCCATTAGTTTTTTCCTCCATTGATATTAGGATATCTTTGACCTTTATTTCTTTTAATTTCTCACTCTTCTTTATTCCTAAAACAGCTAATATTTCATGAGAATCGTCTTCTAAAATTAAAACTCTTTTTCTTTGCAAGATTCCTATTTTTTTATCAATCAGTAAATCTTTGACTTTTTTATACCCTTGAGAGAGTTTTATTTTATCCGCAGGTTTTCGTGAACGAACTACAAGCGGCAACTTGTCACTATTATAACATATACTATTATCATTTGTAATGTTTTCTGTTGTTTTTTTTGTTACATTTATGGCAATATTGTCAGTAATTTGATACTTTTTTAATTCACGAATGACAATATTTATGTTTTCACTAATCAACTCTTTAAAGAAAAAATAAATTTTATTATATTCTTTTACAAATGTTAAGTCCTTTTTGAATAAAACTTCATGATTTGCTTTGCTAGAATTCACCAATTTCAGCAATTCCACAATATTTGCTTTCCCCAAATTGTATTTTTTAAGCAATTCATAAAGCACTTCCGTTTGCATATATACAGAAAGTTTTTTAAAATCGGAAATGTTGAAGGATACACTCTCTTTACCAAAAACCACTTTTTTCTGAATAAAATTATCCCGAATCTTATGTAATTCAGCACTTGCTTCTTCTAGAGTTTCTGAAAACTCTAAAAATTTTAAATGAACATTTTGATCTTCTTTAATCAAAGCAGGAATAATTTCTTTACGAAGGCGATTACGAGTATATACATCCTCCGTATTTGATTGATCTTCAAAATACTCAATATGCTTTAATTGTTGATACTTTTCAAGATCGCTTTTTAACACAGTAAGGAAAGGTCGGATGATAGTTTTGTTATTAAATGGTACAACAGCTTTCATTCCTGCATAACCGCTTAATGAACTTCCTCGCAATAGTCGCATCATAATTGTCTCCAAGACATCATTTCCGTGATGGGCTAAAGCCAAATACTCAGCTTTTTCTTTTACCAAAACCTCTTGAAAAAATTCATATCTTCTTCTTCGGGCTTCCGCTTGAAAATTCTCCGTAACAGAAGAAAAATCCAATCTCTTTACATAACAAACCAATTTATTATCCCGACAAAATTTTTGAATGAATTCTTCTTCTTGTTGCGATTGTAATCTTTTTTGATGATTTACATGGGCAACCACAATAGAAAAATTGAGTTCTTTTGTTAACTGTATAAATGCATGAAGCATCACCATGGAATCAATTCCTGTTGATACAGCCAAAACTATTTTTTTTCCATCAAGATTGATATTGTTTTCTTCTAAAAAAGTGATTATCCTGCGTTCCATAACTTTTTCCTCGACATATTATACTATAAATACACTCTTTCTTCAATGAAAAAGCAATCAAAAAAATAAAACCCCAGAAAAGAGTTTTATTTATTAAGAAAAATTTTATATTTTAAAATTTTATCGTTGATATTTTTGTATTCAAGCGTTCCGGAAATAATCTTATCAATTTCTGTGTCTTTATACATATAGTAATCTGTAAAGACCTTTTTCTCTGAACTTCCTGAAACAACAATCCCATCCGCAAGAATTGTTAGATTTCTTGGATTATAACAAGAAGTTTTAGCATCGCTTAACACATCAACACCAAAATAATATTCAGCTTCCAACCCGAACAAGTTGGCAATTGTCCTTTTTATTGATTCGTGTCCCCTAACCAAAGAAATTATTTTTGGTGGGAGTTTTCCCGATTCCGAGACATCATAGATAAAAAACGGAACATTCAATAGAAAACGTTGCTCCAATAAATCTCTAGAATTTTTATCCTCGACATATTCAATAATTGGGTTAATCTCATTAATAAATAGTTCTGGAGTTTGGTAAAACATTTCATAGATATCAATTCCACAACCATGATCACCATACATTATAACAATAGTATCATCAGCAAGTCCTTCGTTTTCTAAAGCTTCGATTGCTTTCCCGATTGCATAATCATTATAACTAGCATGTTCTAAATAATTAATATAATTTTCAGAAATTCCTTCAACACCATGAGGAAACAATAATTCCTTTTGACCATAAAAACCTTGCTCTTTATTCAAATAGTAAGGTAGATGATTGGATACGGTGATGGGATAGCTAAAAACAGCTTTTCCTGTATCCTCCTTTTGTAACTTCATTTCTCTTACCGTTTGTTCTAAAAAACTAACATCTCCTACCCAATCATGAACAAGTTTATCTTGATAATCAAGGATGCTTTCTTCAAAATAGGTTTTTTCAAAAAATAAATCAAACCCATAGGTGTTAATAAAATTCTCTTCTCGCGAATAAAAAAATCCAGCATTTGCATGTGTTGCAAAACTAAAATATCCTTTTTCCCTAAACAATTTCGGCAACGTTTCGTAGGCTTGATCATAGTATTCATAAACAGTATAACGATTTCCGTTAGGATTAATTCCTGTCATTGCTGTAAATTCCGCATCGGATGTATTCCCTATCCCCACTGTTGTATAAAACTGATTACAATAAATTGATTTATCGACTAAACGGTTCAAATTAGGTGTTACTTCAACATACTCTGTGCCTACTTTTACCTTTAATCCAATTAAAAAATTGCTTTCCGATTCAAGTTGAATTAATAACAGATTTTTTCCTGCGAAGATTCCTTTATATAATTCATTGTTTCTGATTTCACTATTATCAATAAAACTGATCTGTGAATCATTTTGATATTTTTTTAATTTTATTAACTGTTCTTCAATTTTTTCAGGTTCAGGCTCATCTTCACCCGTTATAAAATACTCTATCGCTTCACCCAAGTAAAAATTAAATACCCCTTTTGCTTGTAATCTGAAGGTAACTGTCGTGTTTTCTTCATGCCACGTCCCCTTAACCATCTGTTGATAAAACTTTTCAGACCCACCAAGCAATAAAACTCCAATTAAGAAAATAATGCTTGCCTGATACTTCCTAGATGAAAGGGATATCTCCTTATGTAAATCGTTGTTTTTATTTATAAAAATATATAAAACAACAATAGCGACAATCGGTAACCCGAATATCCATTTGGTATTTTTTGATAACTCTATTATAGAGCTAATGATGAATTCCAAAGCATCTTCACTTGATTCTCCATTAAAAACGGTCAGGTTATAAAAAGAAGGAAACATTTTATAAAATTCATAATACATAGTAATTCCTATCAAAAGAACAGACAAAATAATGGTTTCAACAACTAAAGCGATCATTAACCTTTTTTCTTGACTACAAAATATAAGAGCTAGTGACAATAAAACTGCAATAAAACCTATATTACCTAAAATACTATTGAAAGTCATTCCTGGTGTAGTTAGCCAATTATTTGCTTTATTAATCTTGATAATCATCATTGCATTAATTAGATTGATTAATATAAAGAAAACAATAACCCATATTTTTCTATATTTTTTAAAACTATTCATATTCTCACCCGATTTTCCTTTTAGTGATTGTTTTATAATTATTGAAAAACAAAACTACAATGGCAACTCCAAATCCGCTAAATACAAAAACATTATCAATTTGAAAATGATATAATAAAAATGTGATGACAAAGATAATCAATAAAACAATTACGAATAATTCTATCCTGATTTGCCTAATTCCACACCAAAAACCAACCATATTAATCAACAAAAACAATAAAACTAAAATCACAGTTTTCCGATTAAAGAGCATTGGAATAAGATTGCAATTTTGACCCATTATCATAAAATCCGCGATGGTATAAAATAAATAGATTCCAATCAACCAAGAAAAAACTTGAATGATTCGTAAAAGATAGGCTTTGTATATTTTTTTACGCGTAATTCCAAAGGATGTTTGAAACTTTAAAAGTCGATTGGTTGTTGAAAAGGAGAGAAAAGCACCACCTATTATAGAGCTACAAAATAAAACTACAATAAAATTGTTTTTAATTATCGCGATTCCTTGGATTTCTATTCCGTTTATTAATATCAAAAATCCTGTAATTAAAACAGCAATGATGATTCCTAATACTAATAATTGAATTCCATAAGAATAAACATTCTTTTCTGTTTTTCTATTTTTCATTATCATCACCGAAATAATCTTCTATTTCATAAAACGATAGTTTTTGATATTTTAATTTAAAATGATTGAATCTCTTCAACTCTTCTTTCGTGTAAGTATTCAAACATATAACTAAACCCATCTTTTTCGTTCGAAACATTTTGTCGTGTAGATGAATATTATCTTCTATTAACAAAAAACTATCCTTTTGAGGATTGACAATTACATATGTTTGGTAATCGGTAAACACCAATACTCTTTCTAGTTTTTCTTTGAAGTTTTTAATCCTATCCAAACCAAGAATGATGCTTTCATATTTTCTTTTATCGACCAAACTGTTTGTTATCGTCTCGATAATTTTCGCTTTTTTTAAATAAATTGTAGGATTGTTAATGGTAATAAAAGGGATGTTCAAGGCTTTTAAAAAAGCAAAATTCACCATTGTATTACCTTTATCCGTAAACGTATAATTCGCTTTAAACGTTGTTTCTAGCCGAATTCCCATTTCTTGTACATAAGTATTAAAAACCTCTTTGTTGAAGGATAAATTAAATCGATTCATTAATGATTCTTCAATAAATTCAGCATTTATCGTCTTTAAATAGGATTCTTTAAAATTAATGTAAATTCTTTGTTTGAAAAAATCTTCGTTATCAAAAATATCCTTGTTTAGATATAAGCAAGAACCATTATTGGGATTTATTCCATTTAACACCAATAAGAAATCATTGACTATTTCTTCATTACGAGAATAAACAGCAAATATTTCTTGTTTGTTTAAGGAAATATCAATCTGCATATTATTAAATTGTAATTTTTGTATTTTGATATATTCCATAATAGTCAATCACCTTGTGTTATTATATCAATTTTTTCTAAAAAAATAAAGCGTTAATCTAATGACAAAAAAAAGCAGTCTTCCAAATAAGAGGTGACTGCTTTTAATTTCACTTTGAAATCGATATATTATTTTACCTATCGATACTCAGTCTTTTTTAAAAGGATTTATTTTATCCAATCGATCCTGTCATTTCTAGTTTGATTAACTGATTTAGTTCTACTGCATATTCCATTGGTAATTCTTTTGAAAAAGGTTCAATAAACCCCATCACAATCATTTCTAATGCTTGTGCCTCTGTTAAGCCACGGCTCATTAAATAAAATATCTGTTCTTCACTAACTTTTGATACCGTCGCTTCGTGTTCAATTCTTGCTTTCTGATTTTGAACAAAATTGAATGGTATCGTATCACTTCGTGATAAATTGTCTAAAATAATGGTATCGCATTCAACATGGCTACGGGCATTGATTGCTTTAGGACCATGACGAACAGTACCGCGATAATTAACTTCCCCACCACCCCGACAAATTGATTTAGATATGATATTACTAGTCGTATTTGGAGCCAAGTGAATCATTTTTGCCCCCGTATCTTGAATTTGCCCTTTTCCTGCGAAAGCAATGGAGATTGTTGTCCCCTTTGCTCCATCACCAACAAGAATACAAGCTGGATATTTCATGTTAATTCCTGAACCAATATTACCATCTATCCATTCCATATGGGCATGATTATAACAAATTGCTCTTTTAGTAACCAAATTCACAATATTGTTTGACCAGTTTTGAACAGTAGAATATCGGCAATATCCCTTATCTTTTACATAAATCTCTACAACTGCAGCATGAAGGGAATCCTTTGAATAAATGGGAGCTGTACAGCCCTCAACATAATTTAGACTCGCTTCTTCATCAACAATAATCAATGTTCGTTCAAACTGCCCCATTTGTTCGGTGTTGATTCGAAAATACGATTGCAATGGCTTTTCAATTTTTACTCCTTTGGGAACATAGATAAAAGAGCCACCACTCCAAACTGCAGTATTTAATGCTGCATACTTATTGTCTGTATAAGGAACCACTTTCGCAAAATATTCTTTTACAATCTCTGGATATTTTTTAACCGCTGTATCGGTATCACAAAACAAAACTCCTAGTTTTTCTAATTCTTCTAAAGTATTGTGATAAACCACTTCTGATTCAAATTGACTAGATAAACCACTTAAATATTTTCTTTCTGATTCAGGTATTCCTAATTTATCGAACGTTTCTCTAATTTCTTTGGGAACATCTTCCCAACTTTTTTCTACTCCCTGGCTTGATTTAATATAATAGATATATTCATTAAAATCAATAAAATCAAGCTTAGGTCCAAAATTAGGTTGAAGCATGTCGACGAATTTTTGATACGCTTTTACCCGAATTTCTTTCATCCATTCTGGTTCACCCTTGAATTTAGATATGTTTAAAACTACCTCTAAGTTTAATCCCCTACCCGTGCTATAGATTTCCTTAGCTTCTGTCCTAAATCCGTATTTATAATCACCGACGATGTTATCTATTTTTTCATTCTTCATCGACATCACCATTGATTACTCTTTCCAAAGCCTTCCAAGCTATTGTTGCACATTTTATTCTTGCTGGAAATTTAGAAACACCTTCATAAGCTAACGCTTCTTCCAATTCTTCCTCATCAACAATTGCTTCTCCTTTAATCATTTGGAAATATTTCTTGATTAAAGCTTTCGCCTCTACTACCGTTTTTCCTTTTAACAGTTCTGATAAGACACTTGCGGAAGAACAGCAAATCGAACATCCCACTCCTTGATGATTAATCTCAACAATAACATCGTTTTCTATTTTTGCCTCTACTGTAATATCGTCCCCACAAGAAGGATTCTTAATATGGACATGAGGATAACCCTTTAACCCTTTGTTGCGAGGATTTTTATAATGGTCCATAATCACTTGACGATATAAATTTTCAATGTTATTCATTATTTTCACCTGCAAATTTACGGAAGAACAAAACCGCTTCTTTTGTAATCTTTATTAGCTTATCTGCATCTTGATAGTCATTATAAATACTAAAAGATCCTCTTAGTGTTCCGTTTGTCTTTAACCATTTTGTGATTAATTGAGCACAATGGTGACCAGCTCGCAAAGCAATATCGGCATTATCATATATTGTCGCTGCATCATGAGGATGAATTCCATCAATATTAAAAGAAATAATCGCTGTTTCTGCTGTTGGATTATACACTGTAATTCCTTCTAGTGCTAACAAGCCCTTTAATGCATAGTTCTTAATCGCCATTGTATATTCATGAATAGTTTCTATTCCTATGGATTCTAATATATCAATTGCTTCTCCTAAACCGATGACTTCAGCAATCGCTGGTGTGCCTGTTTCAAAACGATAGGGAATTTCTTTTACAGTTACGCTACCCAAGTTTACTTCTTCGTTCATATCTCCACCATATAATAATGGTTCCAATTTTTGAAGCATCTTCTTTTTTCCATATAAAACGCCAATTCCTGTTGGACCTAACATTTTATGACCAGAAAAAGCTAAGAAATCTGCATCTATTTTCTTGACATCAATATTTAGATGCATGACAGCTTGCGCTGCATCAACAACAACAATTGCTTGGTATTGGTGGGCTAACTTGATAATTTCTTCGATTGGAGTGATATATCCCATCACATTGGATACATAAGTTAAAGCAACTACTTTCACTTTCTCTGATAATATTTTTTTAAACGCTGAAACAGTAATTCTTCCTTCTTCATCCAGAGGGATATATTTTAATTCAGCCTTCTTTCTTTCACAAAGTTTCATCCAAGGTAAAACTGAACTATGGTGTTCCAATTCAGAAGTAATGACAACATCGCCTTCTTGAAGGTATCGTTCACCATAGATTAATGCCACTAAATTAAGTGCTTCTGAGGCGTTTCTGGTAAAGATTACTTCTT
>JAAYBG010000130.1 GCA_012718985.1 Acholeplasmataceae bacterium | reverse complement strand
GTTCGGCGACTGGATTGATTACATTGTTACCGATGAAGCTTATATCTCTAATGTTCCTTCAACGGTTCTCGATGCGACAGGAAAGTCATTAAATATTGTTCGTGAAGGGAATATAAAAGTATAAAAAGGGGCTGTAAAGAAATAAAATAGTCAAAAGTAAAAGGTGAAGCAAGAAGGACAAACAATCCTATTGACTTCACCTTTTGTTATTTAAAAAAAATACCCCTTATGATATAATAGATATATATACACATCCAAGCAAGTTGTATATAAATATTAATCAAAAGAGGTATTTTTATGGCTAATTGCTTAGCACAACATCATTATATCACAACTCAAATTCAATTGCCACTTAATTTAGAAGTAACTTTTAAATTATCGGATGAAGTTATTACTTTTCATAATTTAGTAAAGGATGTTGATTTTAATCAGTTCTTTATAAAAAAGAATGCTTATGATACTGAGACAAGAGGAAGAAAGCCAAAATCAAGAGCTAATATTCTTAAAGCAATTTTGTTTGCTTTCTCGTTAGGAATCAAAAGTACCAGAGAGATTGAAGACTTGTGTAAACATGATACTCGATTTATGTTTTTACTTGACCAAATTGATCCTCCTTCACATACAACTATTAATCAAGTTATCAACAGCTTGATATATAATATTGATGATGTATTAATAGAGATTAATCAAAGGATTATCAACCACGATCAAGAAGTTAATCCCAATATTGTCTATATTGATGGAACTAAATTAGAAGCCAATGCGAACAAATATACTTTTGTTTGGAAAAAAGCAATTTTAAAATTCAAAGATAAACTTATCCAAAAAATAATTAGGTATCTTCCTCGACTGAATGAAGTATTAGTAAATCATAATTACTTAATGATTGATGCAAAGGACAACTATAGTACTGATGAATTATTAACTATCCTTATCCAATTGAAACAGATTATTAAACAAGAAGGGATAAGTTTTGTTTATGGTAAGGGGAAACGAAAAGAGGAATTGCAACGATTATTTGATGTTTTTGAAGAATATTATCAAAAGATGATAGAATACAAACATCATTTAGAAATCATTGGTGAACGGCGAAACAGTTATTCAAAAACAGATAAGGATGCTACTTTCATGCGAATGAAAGATGATCATATGAGAAACGGTCAATTAAAAGCGGGTTATAACGTCCAAATCGCAGTTGCCAATGAATACATCATGGCTATTGAACTTTACCAAGATCGAAATGATTTCGCCACCTTTATTCCCTTTTTAAAACATTACCATCAATTATATGGATTTTATCCTCGGTTTCCTGTTGCTGATTCTGGTTATGGTTGTTTTACTAATTACAAGTTTTGTTTAGAAAACAATATGGAACTCTATCAAAAATATACGATGTATTCCAAGGAGAAAGAACCTAAATATCAAAAGAATCCTTTCAATAAAATCAATTTTAAAAAGGATGAAGAGGGAAACTATATTTGCCCTAATAACAAGAAACTTCTTTTTGTGTTTGAGAAAAAAATGAAGCATGTGCTTAACAATGAGCAGATAAAAGTATATCGATGTAACGAATGTAGTGATTGTCCATTGAAAGAAAAATGTACCCAATCCAAAGTAGGGAGAACCATCCAAGTTAGTGAAGAGTATGAACGGCAAAAGCAGATAGTTAGAGATAATCTTGGAAGTGAAATGGGGATTCAACTAAGAGTTAATCGTTCTATTCAAGTAGAGGGTGCTTTTGGGGTGATGAAAGAAAATATGGGGTATCGAAGATTCACCCGACGTACAAAAGCGCGTGCTAAACTGGAAGCGACTTTAGTAGCAATCGGGATGAACATAAGTAAGTTTCATAATAAACTATATAGAAACGTTCAATAGTAATGTTTTTTAAAAAATAGTTAAAAACACCTTTTTTTAGTTCGCTTAAAATTATCAGTTATTCACATTATTGAAAATAAATATTAAAAAAGCCAAGTAAACTTCAGAATTTATCTGAAATACTTGGCTTTTTATGTGGCTGTACCTTTTTATTGGATTATTTCTTTACAGCCCCTACTATTTCGTTATTTTTTCATAAATTCTTCAATATCTTTGATTTCTTTGATAATGTCTTGACTTAAATTAATGCACCCTTCTTCGGTAATAACGACATTATCTTCAATTCTGATTCCTAATTTTTCTTCACTGATATAGATTCCTGGTTCTACTGTTAACACGGTTCCTGCTTGTAAAGGTTCATTGTATAAGATAGGATCATGAGTATCTAGTCCTATTGAATGACCAATGCCATGCCAGTAATAATTGATGACCTCTTTATCCTCCGTAATTAAACCCAATCGCTTGCAAGCTTCAATAATCAGCCCTCGGGCAAATTCATGATATTCTTTCCAAGTAATTCCCGCCTTTAAGAAAGCAATACATTTCTTATTTACAGCTAATACTTCCTGATAAACTTCGGCTTGACGTTTAGAAAACTTACCATTCACAGGGAATGTCCTCGTAATATCACTTACATAATAATCCGTGCAACAACCTAAATCAAATAAGACCAATTCACCATCTTGTAGTTTGGTATTATTGAAAACATAGTGTAAGATTGTCGCATTCACTCCAGTTGCTGCAATTGTTTTAAAGGAATTTTGTTTCTGACCATGATATTTAATATGCTGATCAAAATAACTTTCTAATTGATACTCAAATAAACCAGCTTTTGAACGCTTCATCAGTTCTTCAATTCCTG
>JAAYBG010000041.1 GCA_012718985.1 Acholeplasmataceae bacterium | reverse complement strand
TTCTTTAACAAGTTTTAAGTTAACTGTATTACTTAGTGTAACATCACCAAAAGTAACTGTATAGTTAATTGTATAAGCTAAACTTGTTGCTTCGCCTAAATCAGGCATAACGAATGATTCAATTACATCGCCATCAACATCGTATACAACTTTTACATTGCCATTCCATGGTTTTGGAAGAGCAAAGTCGTCAGCGATATATCCACTTAATAAACCAGCGATATATGCAACTTCTCTTGTAGCGATATCGAAAGCAGAACCTGTTTCAGAAACTGTAACTTCTGTTGTAGCAGCAGTAGTATTTAAAACAGATTTAGCAGTAATTTCAACTTTACCAGGACGAACACCTGTAACAACGCCATCAGCGTCTACAGTAGCGATTGATGGGTCGCTTGAAGCCCAAGTAAATAATTTTGCAGCAGTTGCAGGTGCAACTTCCATTTCTCCAGCTAGATTAAAAGTTTCACCAACTTTTACATCATCACCGAATAAAATAATACTAGTTGGCGCTACAAAATCTTGTACGCACGCAGGAATTTCTGGACATTCTGGACATGCAGGACATTCCTCACAAACTTCACATGTAGGACACTTTTCGCTTGGATACAACGCTTCGCATTCAGCTTTGGTTGGATCAGCAGGTTCTTCACATGGGAATAGTTCGTTACATTGAGATTCTGTAGGGTCTTTACATTCAGGACATTCAGTTGTACATCCCACCAACAAGAAAAGACCAAAAACTAGTACTAGGGCAATAGCCCATTTTTTAACGTTTTTAAACATAATCCTTTTCTTTTTCCTTTCTTAAGATTAAAAGTTGTCTCTCTATAGAGAGATACATATATATTATATAGGACAATATCATTAAAGTCAATCTTTTTCTTAAAAAAACTATAAAAATTTACATCTTTTTTAGAGATTTTTACATCTTTATAGTTTTTATTCGATTTAATCGATTATTTTATTAGGATTTAAAATGTTTTTTGGGTCAAATACTTGCTTAATTCCTTTCATTAAGCCTACTTGTACAGGTCCTAATATCTCAGCCAAGTATTGCTTCTTCGCATAGCCAATTCCATGCTCTCCTGAAACAAGCCCTCCGACTTCTTTGGCTTTCTTATACATTTCATCAAAAACTTCAGATAGGAGATTAGGCCATTTCTTTTCATCCAAATCATCACGGCAAATATAGATATGAAGATTACCATCACCTGCATGACCAAAACTAGGAATTCTCACCTGATATTTTTTCGCAAGTTCATAGGTAAAGTTGATATATTCACTCACCCTTGCACGGGGAACAACAACATCGCATTCATCCATTTCGGTTGTTGAAGCTTTAATCGCCTCTAGAAATGCTCCTCTTGCCTTCCAAACTTCGTCTTTTCTTTCTGCTGTGTCGACGATTAATACATCCAAAGCTCCTAGTTCATTCAAACATAAATCCGCTGCTTGTTTATATTTGCTTTCGATTTCTTCGTTTGTTGCTCCATCAAAAGTTAGTAAGATATATGCTGAGTTTTCACTATCGGGAAACTTTCTTCCTAAGAAAGTTTCAGAGAATTTAATTGTTTCTCTTCCAAAAAACTCAATTGCAGTTGGATCTGTTTTTGACTGTAATATGTGAGGAACATTTTCTATTCCTTTTTTCAAGGTTTCAAAGGGAACTAATAAACTAAGGGTTTTAGTAGGTAGCGGAATCAATTTTAAATATGCTTTTGTAATAATCGCTAATGTTCCTTCGCTACCAATAATCAGGTTCTTTAACGAATATCCTGTTGTATCTTTTACTACTTTTCGACCAAATTCTGTTACTTCACCATTAGGCAAGACTACTTCTATCGCTCTTACCCAATCACGGGTAACGCCGTATTTCACAGCCCTCATGCCCCCAGCATTTGTAGAGATATTACCACCAATAGTAGCACTCTTTTCACCTGGATCTGGTGCATAAAAATATCCTTTCGCTTCCACAAACTCATAGATATCCATTAACAATACCCCTGGTTCTACAACCAGAACCATGTTTTCTTCATCGAGTTCTAAAATACGATTCATCTTTGTCGTATCTAGAATAATACCCCCTTGAATTGGTACACAGGCACCAACCAATCCTGTTCCACTTCCCCTTACTGTAACAGGAATTGTAAATTGATTGGCATATTTCATGATTTGTACAATTTCATCGCGGTTATTCACTTTAATAACAAGTTCTGGATGACTCGTCACTGTTCCTAATTCATCTTTTCCATATTCTTCAGCAATATCATCACCGATAATTAAACGGTCTTCGCTGATAAAACTCTGGAAAAATTTTATATCTTTTTGATCAATTTTCTTATACATCGTTTTCACTTATACCAATCCTTTCAATACCTTAACTTCAGAGATTAACTTGGGTAAAATCTTAAAAACATCTCCAACAACACCATAATGAGCAATATCAAAAATTGGTGCATTTTTATCGTTACAAACAGAGAAAACAACTTGACTACCTTTCATTCCAGCAGCGAATTGAACAGCACCACTAATTCCTAGCGTAATTAACAATTTAGGTGCAACTGTTCTTCCCGACAATCCTATTTGTTTTCTTGGGTCCATCAATCCTGTTTCAATTAAAGGTCTTGTTGAAGCCATCTCGGCACCAAGCAAATCCGCTAATTTTTTTGCTAACGCAATATCTTCTGCTGTTTTAAAAGGACGCCCAATCGCAACAATGATTTCTGCTTCACTAATATCAACACTACTATCTTTTGGCTTTACTGCCAATAGTTTCATATTGGAAGATAAATCTAATTGATCTACACCCATACGAACTATTTCACCATGTGGCTTTTCTTTTG
>JAAYBG010000040.1 GCA_012718985.1 Acholeplasmataceae bacterium | reverse complement strand
TTTCTGTTAACGTATCCCGACTAAGTCTATACAATCTTTTTTTATGTGAAGAGATTGTTGAATTGGTTGATAGTTATGAAATAGATCATGATTTATTACGTTTTGAAATTACAGAAACGGCTTATAACGATAATCCTAAACAACTATTATCGATAATCAATAAAATGAAAAAAGAGAAATTTAAGATTATGATTGATGATTTTGGTAGTGGATATTCATCATTAAATGCGTTGAAGGAAATACCGATTGATATTATCAAAATCGATATGAAATTCTTAGAAGGAGTAAAAGAATCAAATCGTGCGGACAGTATCTTAACTTCTGTCGTGAGAATGGCAAAATGGTTAGATAATCCAGTGGTTGCTGAAGGGGTGGAAACAAAGACGCAACTACATTTCTTGAAGAGTATCGGTTGTGATCGCATTCAAGGATATTATATTTCACCTCCATTACCAATAGAACAATTCAACAAATATTTAGAATCAAATCCTAAACTCCATATCGGAGAAGCGCCGGTTCAATTAGTTGCCGATCAACTTGATTTAAGCGCATTATTCAGTGGGAACCCTATCTTAACCTATTTTTTAGATAATATTGCTAGTGGTGTAGGCGTTTATGAATTCTATAAAAACAATTTAATTGGCCTTAAATTTAATAATGCTTATTATAAAATCATGGGTTACAATAAAGAAACTTCCTTACAGGATGCGCAAAGCGTTTTGCAACAAGTCTATGAAGAAGATAGAAAAAAAGTCATTGATGCTTGTAAATTAGCAATCAGTAATAAAAAACCAGAAAAATTAATCTTCAGAAGATATCGTGCAGATAAGGTGATTATCTGGTTGGATTCGAATATTAATTATTTAGGTGGCTCAAGGAAAAAACCTTTGATATCGATTACTATCAGCGATGTTACCAGTAGTGTTCAGGATAGAAAACTATTGAGTTATCAAGAAGAAAGCATTATGCGATCTTATCGTTTTTTAACTCAATTATATGACACCATCCCTTGTGGCATTATTCAGGTCAGTCTGGCAACAAATCCGGAATTGATTGTTGCCAATCAGTCAGCATGTAAGATGCTTGGATATGTCAATGAAAAAGATTTTATTGAGACTGTGGGGAAAGATTTATCTAAACTCCTTGTAAAAGAAGCTAGTCAATATGTCAATAAACAAATCTACAGGGAATTAAAAGAGGGAAAACAAATCAATTATGATATCGAGTTTAAAAAGAAAAATGGTGATTCTGGTTGGTATCGCATCATTATCTATCAATTAGTTAATGTTGAAGGAATAGAAGTAATTCAAGGGGTATTTATCGATTTTAATGAAGATAAAACTAAATTTATTACTACTAAAGAAAACATCTCCATTTTTAATCGCTCGCTTGATTTGTTAAGAGTTGGTGTTATTTGCTGGGAACAAAATGATAAAATTAAAATCGTTTTAATTAATAAAAAAATGAGCGAAATGCTCGGTTATTCTCATCAAGAATATTGTAGACTATTCTCATCAGGTAAAATCGATGATAATACTCGAATAGAAGATCTTAAGTTTGATGATGAAAAACTAGATAAATTCCAAAATAGTGAAGAAAAAATTGTTGAATTAACGAGAAAAGACAATAGTAAAATTATGGTTAAGATTAATTTATCTATTGATACCAGTGGAAAACAAAATACTTATCAAGCGACAGTAATCGATATTACCAAGGAATATCAAGAAAATAGGGAAATAAATAGTAAAGTTGATTTATATGAGAATTTATTGTCTACTCATAAAAATTATGTATTCGATTATAATATCAATAGTAGAATTCTAAAATATTATGTTCCTGATAAAGATAAAAATAAGGTTACGAATATTATTGAAAATTTCGATGAGAAAATTGGAGAATGTAAAAAAATACATGAGGATTACATAGAGGGATTAACAAAAATCTTTTTGAAGAAATACCAACAAGAAATTGAAGACAGTTTTGAATTTCTTGCGACTTTTGATAGTCCTGATTTTAATTGGCATCGTATTACTTATAAAGTTATTGTGAACGAAGAGAAAAATGGTTTTCGTATCATCGGTAGTGTTTATAATGTCGATGAAGAAGTAGAGGAAGCGATTAGATTGAAAGAGCGTTCCCAAAGAGATATTATGAGTGGCCTTTACAATCGGGCAGTTACTGAAGAATTAATGAAGAATAAGCTTTGTGAAATGAAAAAAAATGAAACGTTTGCTTTTTATATGATAGATATTGATCAATTTAAAGAAATTAATGATGAGTATGGTCATTTAATTGGAGATAAGTTGATTTTGAAAATATCGAATATGTTGAAGCAAAAGTTTGATTCTAAAGCAATCATTGGTCGCTTGGGTGGAGACGAATTTGCAGTTTTATCTATGACGGAAGACAGTGAAGAAAAAGCGATTATGAAAGCTGAAGATATTCTTAAAGCAACAAGAGAGTTAAACAAAACAATGAATATTAAACTAAAAATTACTACTAGTGTAGGTATAGCTTTAGCTCCTCGCGATGGAAAAGCATTTAAAACGCTATTTATGAACGCTGATAAAGCAATGTATAAAGCTAAAAATGCAGGGAAAGATTGTTATAAGGTTTATCAAAATTAAAAGAACGCATTGAGAGTGCGCTCTTTTTTGTTATTGAAAAACAATTAAGGGAAAGCCTTTACAAAAACTACGAATTTTATTATAATGTAACATAGATAATTATAAATATAACAAGGAGTACGTTATGGAAAGAACTGTGGCGAAGTGCTTATTGGAAATAAAAGCCATATTTTTTGGGTTTTCAACTGAGTATATTTCATCTAAAGGGGAAAGGTTACCCATTTATTGTAACAATAGAGTAATTCTATCTTATCCAAGAGTAAGAAAAGTAATCACTAAATGGTTAACTAATGTAATTAAAGAAACCTATCCTGATGCTGATACGATTATTGGAACATCAATTGCGGGAACTTCTTTTGCTGTTTTGATCAGCGATGCTTTAGGTGTTGCATCAGGATATTTGTTAGAAAACGATGCAATGCGTGAATCTGATGAAAGACTTAGAGAAGCATTTAAACCTGGTGCAAAAGTAGTTGTTATTGATGATACGATTCGTTCGGGGTTAACGATTACCAGTGTTACAAAAACATTAAGGAAATTTGGATGTGAAGTTCTTGGCGGTGTTGCATTATTTTCTTATGAATTAGAACAAACAGAAAAAATGTTGGCCAAAGAAAACATTAAATACACAGCACTAACAAATTTTGA
>JAAYBG010000039.1 GCA_012718985.1 Acholeplasmataceae bacterium | reverse complement strand
GCTATTGTTGGAGATGAAGCAGGTGGTTCTTGGATAGCTAGGCAAGCTATTAGAGTTGTTTATGATGCTTGTTATCGTTTTGGTCAACAAACTTTACTCACAGAAATTGTGATGAAAGAATTAGGTGTTAATGACAAATATTATTTAATGGAGGCAATCAGTAGTAACTTAACTCAACGCAAGGTTAATCTAACAACATTGACGATTGCTGTTTTTGAATGTGCTAATAAGAAAGATAAAGTAGCACTTCAAATCTTGAAAAGTATGGCTGACAATCTTGCCAGAAGTGCCGGTGGTTGTGTAGTCAATCTTAATTTCCCAGAAGAGGTTGAGATTGTATTGGCGGGAAGTGTTTGGGTAAAAGGATCATGCCCTGTTTTAATCGAAGAATTCACCAAAAAAATCGAACAATATACAAACAAAAAATGTAAGATTATTACTTTAAACGTTCCACCAGCAACAGGTGCTATTGTATGGGCACTAGAACTTGCTACAGGAAAGTTCCCTAATTACGAAACAAGAAAGTTAATTAGTGGCAATGTTGAAAAAGAATTGGGAAGAATAGAACATCACGAATAATATGAAAATTATATTAGGGTCAAAGTCACCACGAAGAAAAGAACTACTAAAACAAATGGGAATTTCTTTCGAAGTTTATCTTTCAGAAGTCAATGAAGATATTAAAGATTTTAAAAATCCTCAAGATTATGTTACTAAAACAGCATTCAAAAAGGGAAAAGCGATATCACAAGTTTTCCCTAATGACTTGGTTATTTGTGCCGATACTATTGTTACTCATCGCAATCATATTTTGGAAAAACCTAAAACCAAAGAAGAAGCACACCAAATGATTCAAGAATTACAAGGAGATGCACATTTTGTTTATACCGCAGTATACTTGGGGTTAAAAGATAAGACTAAAGTATTTATCGAAGAAACAAAAGTAACAATCGATCATATGAGTGAAGCGGAAATTGAAGAATATGTAAATACAAATGAACCATACGATAAGGCTGGTGGTTATGCAATTCAAGGCTTTTTTGGAAGATATGTGAAGAAGATTGAAGGCGATTACTATAACGTAATGGGACTACCAGTTAATCGGGTTTATCGTGAAATTAAAAAACTAGGGTGTTAATCCTAGTTTTTTTCATTATAGGCAATTAATAGTTTTAAGGTGTTGACCACACCATCAATGTGAGTTCGTTCCATTCCGTGGGAAGCATGAACACCAGGTCCAATTAAAGCTCCTCTAATATTATTTCCTGCTTTTAATGCAGCAGAAACATCAGAGCTATAAAATGGATAGATATCAACTACATAAGATAATTTTGCTTTTTTTGCGCATGAAATTAAATCATTTGTTAAGTCGAGATTATAAGGACCGCTAGCATCTTTAGCACAAATGGAAACATCATATTCTGTACAAGATAAATCTTCACCGATACACCCCATGTCAACAGCGATTAATTCATCCACTTCGGGAATATAACTAGCACCAAATCCAACTTCTTCGTTTGTTGAAAAAATAAATTTCAATGTGTTTTTTGGTTCAATATTATTTTCAAGTAAATAATCAATAAAGCCAAATAGTATGGCAACACTTATTTTATCATCCAAGAATCTGGATTTGATAAAACCAGAAGGAGTAATAACTGTCTTAGGGTCTAAGACAATAAAATCACCATTCCCAATTCCTAAATCAAGGACATCTTGTTTACTTTTAACCTTTTCATCAAGACGAACAAACATATTAGCATCATCACGGGGAAGTGTACGAGAATCTTTATGAACATGAGAAGAAGGTGCAGCGGATAAGAACGTACCAGTAAATTTTTTTCCGTCGCGGGTGATAATATAGCAATATTCTCCATCATAAGTTGGAAGAATTGGTCCTCCAAGGACGCTAAATTTTAATTCTCCCTTGCTTGTGATACTTCTTACCATAGCTCCTAAGGTATCGACATGAGCCACTAAACCTGTTGTTTTCTTGCTTTTTCCTGTAATAGTGATAACTAAATTACCATTTTTCAAAACCTCATGGACAAGGTTGCGCTTTTTTGCTTCCTTTTTTAGAAACTCAACGGCAGCTTTTGTATATCCTGATGGGCTTGGAATACTTAAAATGTCTTTTGTGAATGTCAATAATTTTTCTTGATTAATTGATTTCATCTTTCTTTTTACCTTTCGCATAGATTAGTATTTCGTTTAATTCTTCTTCGTTATAATGGTACACTTCTTTACAATAGTGACAAATAACTTCCGCTTTATGATCTTTTGCAATCATTTCGCTTATTTCTTCCTTTCCTAGAGAAGCAATTCCTCCAGCAAATTTTTCTTTTGAACAAGGGCATTTGAATTGTATTTCTTTTGTTTCTATGATGTGATAATCATCATTAAAAAGCAAATTTAATATTTCTTCTTGGTGGGGATATTTCTTTAATAATTTTGAATAAGAACGTAGTAATTCAACTTTATTTTCAAGATAGGTGATATCTTCTTCTAATGCATCGGGTAATAATTGAATTAAAATTCCTCCAAATACTTGAGCAAAACCATCAGTTGTAAAATAAGACCCTAAACTTATCAAAGAAGGAGTTTGCTCGCTGGTTGCAAAGTAGTAGGTAAAGTCTTTTGCTAAATCTCCTGTTTGAATAGGAATTGTAGATATGAAAAAATCCTTTAGTTTTAAGTCTTTAATAACTTCAATATAACCATTATACCCAAGAGTTGT
>JAAYBG010000038.1 GCA_012718985.1 Acholeplasmataceae bacterium | reverse complement strand
ACCTTATCATAGCGACCTTTTTCACCACCAAGCATTTCATTAGCTCGATTTGCGATTACCTCGCAGGCATTCATATTCATCCCCATTCCATAGCCATCTTGAATAGAATCTGTAACAAATTGCCCGTGAAGTCTTCCGTTTAATATTTCATCAGCACTTAAACTAATTGCATTTGCCTTTTCTTTGGAAATAAATCCAAATTCATGATTGGTTTTGGCGACTGCTTTTTTTACATGGGCAAAGGCCTTAATATTTTGGCGGCACTGACCATGTTTTGTTATTTGAAATAGTTCTTTTGAGCGGAGAGTTCGAATACCATAATATGATTCCGCAGGAATAATTTTTTCTCCTAACGAATCCTTCTCTATTCTATATCTCATAGGCACCTCCATTTTTTTGGCGATGAGAATTCATGTGTTGTTATCACAGCTACTCTTTTCTTAATTCTATCATGTTTTATCATGAAATAAAAGACATTTTTATTTAAATCATCTATCAACAATATAAGGGAAATTGCGAAGTTAGTGCTAAAACTTCTTTCTTGATTTGAGCCAATTCTTCTTGATTTGTATAATTTCTTAATGCTCTACTAATCAATTCCGCAACTTTTTTCATTTCCGGCTCTTTAAATCCTCTTGTTGTTACGGCTGATGTTCCCATTCTAATCCCACTAGTAACCATCGGTTTTTCTGTGTCATAGGGTACAGTATTCTTATTGCATGTGATTCCCACACCATCTAAAATATCTGCTGCTTTTTTACCGGAAATTCCCAAAGATTTTTTAGCGTTTAAAATCAATAAGTGATTATCTGTTCCCTTTGCAACCAAGGTGAAACCGTATTTCATCAATTCTTCCGCTAAAACTTTACTATTTTTGATTACTTGTTGTTGGTACGATTTGAATTCAGGTTGCAATGCTTCTTTAAAAGCAACAGCTTTTGCTGCAATAACGTGCATTAGTGGTCCACCTTGAATCCCTGGAAAAACTATTTTATCAATTTTCTTAGCGATTGTTTCGTTGTTTGTTAATATCAGACCCCCACGAGGACCGCGTAAAGTTTTATGAGTTGTGCTCGTAACCACATCTGCATATAAAACTGGATTTTGATGTAAACCAGCAGCAACCAATCCTGCAATATGTGCCATATCAACCATTAACTTAGCTCCTACCGAATCGGCAATCTCGCGGAATCGTTTAAAATCAATTGCTTTTGAATAAGCACTAGCCCCAGCAACAATAAGTGCTGGTTTTTCTTTGAGAGCTAATTGTTGTAATGCTTGATAATCTATTTCCTCTGTTTCTTTATCTACATAATAAGGGATGAATCGATAATCAACACCAGAAAAATTCAACGGATGTCCGTGTGTTAAGTGACCTCCTTGATCTAAAGCCATTCCTAATACCACATCTTTTGCTGCTAGTAATGCTCGATAAGCTCCCATATTCGCTTGTGAACCAGAGTGTGGTTGTACATTAGCAAATT
The DNA here is from genome assembly GCA_012718985.1 of Acholeplasmataceae bacterium. Taxonomy (GTDB): domain Bacteria; phylum Bacillota_I; class Bacilli_A; order ML615J-28; family CAG-698; genus JAAYBG01. Next base: position 1,006 of record JAAYBG010000038.1, on the reverse strand, counting down.
TAGCTCCAAAAAGTTCTTTTGCTCGTTCTATTGCCAAGCGTTCTACCACATCAACATTCTCACAACCGCTATAATAACGAGCATTCGGGTATCCTTCAGCATATTTGTTAGTCATAACCGAACCTTGTGCAGCCATCACTTCCTTTGATGTGAAGTTTTCTGATGCTATTAATTCAATATTATCTTGTTGTCTTTGTAATTCGTTTTTAATTGCTTGATAAACTTGATAATCTTTTTGATACAAACTCACTATCATCACCTCAAGTAGTTATTATAACATAATTTTTAAACGATAAATAAAAAAAGCCTCAAAATTGAAGCTTATTCTAATATGTTAGTTGTAATATAATCTATATTCCAAGAAACTAAAATCAATGCTTCAATTGGATTATTAACCGTCCATGCATTCACCTTTATATCAAAGCTATGAAACTCTTCTACAATCGGCAAAGTCAGTTCACGATATTCAATATCAATATCTACTTTTTCCTTCTTACAAAGTTCTGGTAGTTCTTTTGTATATGTTGAGGTTAAGTACTGCAAAGGTATGTTTTTATTTATTCTTCTTATCTTTTTTAAATTTTCAAGATTAAAAGATATAAAAAAAACATTGTTTAGATAGTCTAATTCTTCTATTTCTGCTAGCAGGTTATCGACATCTTTTTTCCCTAGTTCGCATTTTATTTCAATAATACATTGTTTATTATATTTCTTAGAAATTTCCAAATATTCTCTCAAAGTTGGAATCTTCAGATATGGTCTTGTCGTTTTACTTTCAAATCCAAACAAACAAATTTGCGATAATTCTTCGTAAGTCGACTCTCTAATAATCTTTTTTGTTGGCGAAATTCTCCCCGTGTGATCATCATGACAAACCACGAAAACATTATCTTTTGTTAGGTGAATATCGCACTCTATTCCATAATATGTTCTATTACCCGCAGCAATAAAGGCAGCAATAGTATTTTCCTTTTCCAAACCGCTCAATCCACGATGAGCAATCATT
>JAAYBG010000037.1 GCA_012718985.1 Acholeplasmataceae bacterium | reverse complement strand
GTAATAATAATCGCAATGATTAAAATCAAAGCATACACCAGATAAAGCAGTGCCAGTTGATAGGTCAACATTCCAAAATTAGCAAATGCGCTTTTCACTTCAAATAGATAAGCGACATAAAAATCACCGCCTATCGTTTCATCGCGAAACGGACTATAGCATAAATAGTATTGTTTCCCTTCAAAGTAAATAGAAGCACGATAAGAACTTAATCCTTTGTATAATTCAGCCTTTACTTCTTCTGTCCTTTGCTCACTATTACCAGGACGTAAATAATGATTATAAAACTTATTATTGGCGTTATTATCGGTTTGATATTCAATCAATCCATCCCGCTTCAACAAGAAATACAAATGCTCAGGAAGATGATCAGGGGATAAAAAAGTGTTGGCAAAGTATTCATCTGCAGGAAAGACAAAGAGAATGCTATCGATATTGAAGAATACATAAGGTTTTTCATCGGTATTATCCATCAACATTTCGGAAAACTTAACCACAGAAACAGGATTTCTGATCGTGCTTTCAGGAATAAACGATTCATGAAAGTCTGATCTTATTCCTTGGTATTCAACACCTGTGGTGAATAACTGTCCTAAAGTAACTTCTTCAGTAAACATAGTTGCTAAATCTTTGATATCGATATCCGCATATTCTTTTTCTTCCATATACTTAGCTAGTTTATGATAATCGCGGTCTATTTTATAACTTAACGTTTCACTCACGGTTTCAGTAATCATGGTTAAGTTATTAGCTATCCGCTTTTCTAAAAACTCAGTTGCAGTATAGCGATAAAAAAGATATGTCGCAACAAAAACTACCGCTAAGGCAAAGATAAAAAAGATGTATGTGCTTTGTGCTGTTTTTCTCACGAGCCCACCTCCAAAAAACAAAAGCCAATTGCAAAACAATTGCAACTGGCTATCTTTTCAGACCCTATAGTTTTGCGTCGCCGTTTTTCAACGGGTTTGCCAAATATTTCTCTATACGGACATAGTATATCATGGAAAAAAATAAAAATCAATTATTTTTTTCGTTTTTTTATTTTTTTTGTTATTTTGTTACTTTGCATATTGTGCAGTTTTCATTGGATTTGTTTTCCAGAAATGAGTTGAAGATAGTTCTAATGGATTTTCTCCATAATATTCACTGGAAATTTGATACCCGTTGTTATCAATTGTAATCTTGATGGTTCCGTTGCGATCGACCATCGGATCCTGCAATTCACAACGATAAGACTTGCTCGTCGTTAACTCACAAACTTCACTATCGCCACCAACAACCGCATAAATAGTAATCTCGTTATCGTATTGATAAATCCGATTAATCGCTTCATAAGTTGGGTGTCCGTGTTTATTTCCCAAGTAATTACCATTGGTGATGATGACAACTTCCGGATCAACTGCTTGTAAAAACGCTTCGGTTGTTCCCTCTCTGGTCCCGTGATGAACCGCTTTTAAAATATCAATATTGCCAACGCTATTCATATATTCGCTTTCAAGAGCGCTGTTGGCACCATTATCCGCATCTCCCGTCAACAGGGTTCTGATTCCAAAGGCTTCCAGGATAAAAACAATACTCCTACTATTTGGTTCTTTCATCTCATAATTTTGGGTATTCAAAAATTCAATTACCACTTCTGGTCCGAGTTCAATTATTCGTGTACAAGAGCCGACATTATGATAGGAATCTAAAATCGTACAAACAGAGCATCCTTCTGCAGTATAAGAGTTAACGTAATCCTGATACAATTTCGTGGTATGGTCTCCATTAAACTGAATTAAGTTGACCACTTCATAAACTTCAAACACAAATGGTAATCCACCAATATGGTCAGCATCAGGATGAGTGGCAATTAAATATTCAATGATTTTATCTTCGCTGTATAAATCAATCACTTCTTGAATCGCCCGGTTACTCGCTTTAATGTTATCACCGGCATCAACCAAAACATCGATGTTGGCGTATTTGATGTAAATAGACTCGCCACAATCGCTTTGTCCATACTTTCCTAAATCGATAAAATAAATCTCAACTGGGGTTACAGACTTAGTTCCTTTTACTGTTACTTCTAGCGGTAAGCTAATCGCATCCCCAAAGCCAGTAATAACAGCAGTTAATACTACTTTTGTTGCTTCTGATTCTTTTGTTACTACTCCGTTTTTAGATAAAGCCTGGTGATTAGAGTTGTAGGTGATAACACCACCATAGCTAGTAGTAAGCGGAAGGATCGTTGTTTTTGATAATGAACTAGGAATATAATCCTTCACCCACTTTTTAATATCTTCTCGATTAATAAAGCGAGAAATAACCACATTGTCGAGATCTACCCGGATACTGGCATAGGATGTTTCTATTTCTACTTTTAACCGAATATCCCCGGTAAAACCGGATAAATCATAATCAAAATGATAGGCAGCACTACCTAAAGGACTACTCTTAAACAACAATTGCCAAGCATCATTTTTCATGATGGATACTAATAAATAAGTATCTTTCGTATAAGTTTCTCTTTTATCGGTCGCGAAAATCTCATAGTCAAAGCTAATCCGGCTTGGATTAGTAATAAATTCGATAAGTTCTAAACTACTCTTCTTTCCATTTTCCGCTTTCAAGCGGCAAATTTGAGCCTTTTGTTCGCTGATTGATTCAGGATCGAAACTAGCATCCAAATCATCTGCCAGAATAGCCCTGGTAAATAACCAACCATTACTCTCCCAAGCGGTGCTATATGTTCCCGTTTTAATATTATCAAAAGTCATTTCAACCGCCGTTACTTCACTCAACTCATTAGTTACAAGAAGAGGAAAAACAACCTTTTCACTCTTATCTTCACAGGTTAAGGTCGCCGTCAGATTTACCGATCCGGCGCTAAGTTTTTTTCCTGTTGCGGTCATAATACTCGTATTACTCGATTCCCAAGTAATTTCTACACTATTAAAATACGGATCTTCTGTTAATAAACCGATATCCGTATTGGTCGTTTTCGGTACAAACAAACCATTTTTAATAAAGGCAATTTTTTCTTCACTGCTTGCTTCCCTACTTTTGATTACGATAGTAAAACTAAGGTCGGAACGATTCACTTTTAAAAGGTCATAGAAGAGATTAGCGATAACGTCATCAGAAGAAAACGATATTGTCGCCGTTAAGGTAACTGTTTTATTCTCTTCTTCATAACTAGGGGCGTTAACGACTCCGAGTTTACTCAAAGTTTTCTCATCGCTTGATTTCCAGGTAATCGCTATTTCATCATGCCCTGCTATCGTTTCAGGTAAGACAAGGTTTGTCGCCGTTGTTTCGGGAATAAGTTCTGTCAACTCAAGTTTTACCTCATCGATTTCATCTTGAATTGCTTGTACTTGAGGAAAATATTTTATTCCTAAGTAAAGAATAAGAGCTGCGACGATAAGGATTAAGACAATGCGAACGAGTATCCCTTTACCCGTACTCTTTTTCTTGGCTGTCGGTTTCTTCTTGCTTGGGGTTGTTTTCTTTTTACTCATCAAATCCTCCTTTTAAATATGAAATCTCTTTCTTAATTCGTCTCTTATTTCACGGTCAGCAAAGACCAGCATTGCTAAAAATACGACCAGCGAGAAACATGCTGCTGTTAGGGATGGCCATAAAACCTTCACTAATTTAAAAATCCATAATATAAAGGGAATTAACCCGATTAATAAAGAACTAAACAAATAAAGAATATAGTCGCTGTAGCGAATTGATTTTGTCAGTAAAATAATTCCGATGGTTGCGGAAGAGGCTAAGGACAAAAAAGGAACTACATAAGTATAAGACCATCCAGTAGAACGCGCAATAAAATCGACCACGACAACTAAAATTGAAAGAGCAATCATCTGAATGACAATTTTCTTTGCCGGGTTTCCGCGAGAAATAATGGAATATTTGATTAAAACCAAAAAATATGCCATGGAAACCAAAACATAAAAACTCCACCAACCGCCTTCTTCATTATAAGTCACAATATTCACTAAAGCGGTAATAATCATCGCTGCGATAGCTAAGAAAATAGCCGAGCGAAAAAAGAAATTGGTTTTCTTTTTAGGTTGCCGATATTCTGGATAAATACTATGCTCTAACTTCTCTTTGTCCAGGTCTGTTAATTTTTCATAACACAAAGGACAGGTTTTCCGATTGGTATTAATGTTTACTTCGCATTTAGGGCATTGTTTCATCTCACACCTCTAACTCATTTGTTTCTATCGTTACTTTAAGACCAAGACCGGCCAATATTCTGAAAAACTCGCGTTGCAAATCGCGTTCGATTATTCTACTGGCAAAGGTCATCGTAATATCACCATTATATCCGACAACCCCCATATTCATTGGCGATACATATCCTGCCCCATTTGAAAAATCAATAGCAGTAATATATTTTTTCATCGAACTTGGAATATCCACTTTTCCCAAATTCGAAAGACTGAAGCTGTTCGCACTCTCTCCGAATATATTATAGCCGATTTTAAATCCGATTTTTTTCATAAATAAGGGAATAATGCGCATTAAAAAATGCTTTTCCCACTTCACATTGGCAACAATACGAGCCTGTAATTTATCTTTTTGTAATTCTTCCGAAAAATCTTCTTTCACCTTCGCAACTATTTCCGAAAAAGAGATTTCCTTATCGATATTAAATTTCGTACGGACATATAAAGAGAAATTCCTTAGCGTGATTGAGGGGAAAAATCTACGCAAATTCACCGGAACAAATACTTGGAAAAGATGTTTTTTTTGTTCTAATAGGTTTTGCGAGCGATAAGCACTGGCAACTAAACAGGCGACAAGCAATTGAGTGTGTGAGCAATCATATTGATTACAAACTTCTTTCAGTTCTGCTTCTTTCACTTTTCCCGAAATCAGGCTCAACCAATTGTTTTCATAAAAAGTTCCTTTAAAATGACGCGCTTTTTGCTCTTTTCTGTCCATTTTAATCGTGCTATCATAGTTCTTTACAAAACTATCCTGATCTTCTTCCCTGACGCTCTCAATATCAGACAAAATCATATTTTCGCTATCGATATCTTTTCCTAGCAATAACAAATAATTATAGGTAATGCTTTTTAAAAATTGCATTCCGCCATAACCATCCGATAAGGCATGGAAAATTTCTAAAGCGATGCGTTTATGGTAATAGGAAACGCGAAACAAAAATCCTTTTGCTTCTCGTGAGAATATTGGTTCCATGATGAATGGATTTTCTGCTTCAATCACCGGATTTTCTTTGTTTTCTTCCAAATAATACCAGAAAAAACCCCGTTTTAATTTCACATTAAACGTGGCAAATCGTTTGATGGTTATATTCAGCGCCTCTTGCAATACGACAGGATTAATTTCTTCTGTTAATGTGATGGTTAAGCGGAATAAATTCGCTCTTCTCGCATTGGATACGCTGGGGAAAATCTTCCCTGCATTGTCTAGTCGGTACCATTTTCTCATATTATCGCTTCCTGGAAGTGTCCATATGTCACTTCTTTTATTTCCTCACTATCAATATTTTCATTTTGTAAAGCAGCAAAATACAGCTTCAAGATCTTTTCAACTTCTTTATCCGTTTCTAATGAAAAATCCAATATTAAATTTTTAACTCCGGCATCGATGATCTCCTTAAGATAAGGAAGAAGATGCAATCTCTTCCCATTCAAAACGATCAGGTTACATTCCTCATCTCGGATTAAAGGGAAATGATAACCCAATCGATCGGTAAGATAAATCTGTTTTTTTAAACATTCCCCACAATTCTTTTTTTCTTTTCCTAAAGCCTTATTGATCGGACAATAAGACATAGTCATCAATTCATGCCGACCATAGACCATCATCTCTAAAGAAGGATAACTTCCATAACGATGAACGTAGCCTTCAAGCAAATCTTTGATTTGGCGAAAAGATAATTCAACGCTTAAGCCGACGGTTTTTGCTCCCAATTTTTCCATCTGCCTTACCGAAAAAGAATTGGTAACATTAGTATAAACCGAATTGATATTTCCTGGCAATAGCGAATAATCAGTTGTAATTACTTTTTCTTCTATTCGCTTTTGATTATTGCGCGGAAGATAATACCTAACATCAGGATTTTCTTTATATTTATGATATAAACCTTCATCGCTGAGATAAATAGCCTTGACAGGAAAGGAAAGCGCCTTTTGGTATTGGGCTTCGGTCCGCACTCTTACCTTAATTCCCGCAGTTTCTCCTTCATGGTTAAGGCTCTCTTCTGTCAATGGTCTACCTTTACGATTAGGATATTTAATCGCACGCATTGCTTCTAAGGCAGATAAACTATCACGCCGTAATTGATTAAGGCTTTTTATCGGCAAGAAAAAATTATCGCGAACCTGTAACTTTTGAAAGCGAAAAATAGTATTAGCCGTTTTTTCCAGTTGCTCTTTGATTTTTTTCGTTTGATCACTATTAGCTGGTTCTGGTTTTTCTAAACAGACCTGAACGACCTTATGAACCCCATCCGTTACGGAAAAGATGACTTGGTTGTTTTCTAAGTAGCAAACACCTTCAATATCCACTTGGTAAGGATCGTTTCGATAAAATTTTGTTAATTCATCGATTTGTTTCCTATCTGTCGTTAGATATACTTCTGCTCCTTCTAACCCTGTTAGATGGGTTTTAATCGTTACAATATCCTTTGCCTTTGCTTCTTTTACTAATTGGTCTTTCACGTACATCTGATTAATCGTTACTGCATCGGTCAGTTTTCCGACTAAGCGAATTGAATCTCCATATCTTAAAGAAGATAGGAGTTTTATATTTACTTTATCTTGGTATGTTGAAGAGACTTTT
>JAAYBG010000036.1 GCA_012718985.1 Acholeplasmataceae bacterium | reverse complement strand
CGGTGTATTTAATATTGGAACATTTCTATTGATAGCATAGATAGCTCGATTTTTAAATCTCCAAAAGTTTGAATAGCCATTTCCATTTATATTGATTTTTTCTAATATTGCATTTAATCCTTCGATAGCTCCATTAGATAATCTTCTTTCTTTTGGCTGTTCATCTTTCTTTTTTGGCTTAGTTAAACAATCCGGTATTGTAATAAAAGAATTAAGGATATGTTCTTTCCAATTAGATAGCGTCTTAGCTACTTCATAAAAACTAGGAAGCTGTGAGTGATAGAAATCATCTATAAGTATTTCTAATTCGTCTTTTGCCTGTTCATAAGAAGCGGTTTTATTAAACTCGCGATATCTTGAAGCAAGGTTGTAAGCTTTGCTTAGTCTTTCATCAATATCTAAGATATATTTTATTAAACTTTGCTTATCAAACCATGTTTTCATTTTTCTATTATAGAACCTTTTATCCGTAAGATTATCTAATTCAGTAGTCAAATAATATCTGAATTTTTTAAGAATATAATAATATGGATGATTATCATCTAAATTATCTGTTTTAAGATTATATTTTTGCATTACACTTAATCTTACTTTATCCATGGCATTGTTAATGGTTGTTATAACATGGAACGAATCTATCGCAATTTTAGCGTTTCTGAAGTATCTTTTAGCTACATCTAGGTAAGGTTCCCACATATCCATCGTGATGAATTTAACTTTTTGTCTTTCTTCCAAAGGGAATCGGGAAAAGTATCTTTCGAGGGTATATTTATGTCTGGAATTAATGATGTCATAAATCTCTATTTCTTTGAAGTCAACGATAATAAAAAGATAGACATTTTCAGTCATATTCTTATTGATATGTTTTTCATCAAAGCTTAATATTTCAGGAAGACTACCAGGAGTATAATCGATATATCGATCAAACACATTGATTACATTCTGCCTAGATAGATGAAGATCCCGAGCAACACTTTCAAAAGCAACATTAGCTGATTTTAATTTTTCTAAGATAATAAAAATTGTTTCTTTGGATAATGTTTCTTTCGGATTTGAGAAAGTATCCTTTTCGTAAAAGATTTTGTTACACACCTTGCATTTATAAGCTTGAATATGACAAGTAACTAAGAATAAGGTGGTATGGTAAGTACAATGTTTAACAGTTTTAGTAATAGTTCCATTTTTATATAGGTTAATTGAACCACAAATGGGACATTGCTCATCTTCAGGGATATAATAAGCATCGATATAAATGATTCCTTCGTCCATTCGATATCGAAAACGATTGAAATCAAAATTGGTGTTTTTGAAGTAATTAAAAAAATATGATATAATTTAACCGTCCTTTCTATATGTAATTTGGCGATTATATTATAGCAAAGGACATTTTCATTTCCAAATTAAAAAGGTGGCTGTAAAGAATTCTAATGATAGTCATTAGAATTTTTGACAGCCTATCTTTTCATTAAAATTTTTGACAAACCTATTAAAGGTTTCTCTCAAGAAACCTTTTTATTTTTGTCTTTTCATGTTATAATACTAAAAAAATAGGAGGAAAACAATGAACAATAAATTATTAAAGAAGTTTGCTGACCTGGCAGTAAAAGTAGGGGTAAACATCCAAAAAGGTCAGATTCTGGTGGTTAATTCACCGGTTGAATGTATAGAATTAACAAGGATGATTGTTGAAAGTGGCTATCAAGCAGGTGCTAGTTTTGTTATGGTACGTTATAACGATGATATCGTCAGTAAAACACTTTTTACCTATGCTTCGATGGAAGTTCTAACAGAGGTTCCCCAATATATAATCGAACAACATAAATACATCGTTGATAATAAAGCAGCTGTGATTTCTATTAGTGCTCCAACTCCGGGATTAATGAAGGATATTGAGCCCCTTAAAATGCAAGCTGCTACAAAAGCCGCTAATGAAAAAATTGGATTTTATCGTAAACATATGATGAGCAATGGCTCGCAATGGCTTGTTATTGCCGCTCCTACCCTAGCTTGGGCAACAAAAGTATTTCCTAATGAAGACCCAAATAAAGTAGTGGATAAGTTATGGGAAGCTATTTTATCGGCTTCACGTGTGACTGAAGAAAACGATCCAGTAGCAGATTGGCAAAATCATATTAAAAGATTAGCAAAACGCAATCAGATGTTGAATAATTACAATTTTAAAACTCTGGAATTCAAAAATTCATTAGGTACTGAATTATCTGTAGAATTGGTTGAAAATCATATTTGGGGTGGTGGTGGTGAAACGGCCCAAACAGGTGTTTATTTTGCACCCAACATTCCTACTGAAGAAACCTTTACGATGCCACATAGTCATAGAGTAAATGGAAAAGTAGTTGCAACTATGCCGCTTAATTATCAAGGAAAGCTAATAGAAGATTTCTATTTGATATTTAAAGATGGCAAAGTAGTAGATTATGATGCGAAAAAAGAAAAAGAAGCGCTAAAAAGTTTATTGGAACTAGATGAAGGTAGTTCTCGTTTAGGAGAAGTTGCTCTGATTTCTTATGATTCACCAATTTCTAATACGAAAATTTTATTCTATAATACCTTATTTGATGAGAATGCTTCTTGTCATTTAGCACTAGGCAACGCCTATACGATGAATATTAAAAACGGTAATGATTTATCAGAAGAAGAATTGCTGGCAAAAGGATACAATAAATCGATTACTCATGTTGACTTCATGTTTGGTAGCAAAGATATGAATATTTTCGGAATAAAACAAGACGGCAGTAAAGTACAAGTCTTTAAAGATGGAAATTTTGTTTTTTAAGGGTTAAATGATGAAAAAATTATTTTATTTATTATTGATTTTCTTTTTTGTCTTTTTGCTTAGTGGATGTAAGGAAGATTTACCACAACCTGATACTTCAAATGATACACCAATTGAGGAGCCAAAGGAACCAGAAGGTCCTATCGAAGAACTAGATGAACCAAAGGAACCAGAGGTTCCTATTGAAGAACCAGATGAGCCTATTGAGGAACCAAAGGAACCAGAGGAACCAAAGGAACCAGAGGTTCCTATTGAAGAACCTAAAGAAAAAGATCCATCAGAAATGACGGATGAGGAATTTGAAGAATATTTGCAACAACTAAAAGACAACGAACAAAAGTTGATGGAAGAAATAATAGCTACGTTTAATGAAACAATTCCAAATGAAACAGCCGTTGATTTACGATTGCCAAACAGAGTTGGAAACAATAATATAATCATTATTTGGAATTCCAATAATCCAACAGCGATTACTGGAACTGGCGTTATTGTTCGTAAGACATATGACCAAATAGTAACATTATCCGCAACATTAAGAGGGAGCTATATTACTATGACCTATACGAAAGATGTTATCATCAATAAAATAGTCTTAAAATCACTAAATAAAGATAAATTAACTTTTGCATATTTATATTCTGATACCTTTTCTTCTTTTTTAGAGGGTGACTTTGCAAAAATTGATGTAATCAATTTATGTTTTGCTGAAATTACTGCAGGAAAAATCAATGTAAATACTGTGAAGAGAATTAATGAAATTATGGTAGCAAGATCAGCTGGTATTCGAGTGGTATTGTCGATTGGTGGTTGGGGAACCGATGGATTTAGTGATGCTGTGCTTACATCAGCTTCTCGAAAAGTATTCATCGATTCTATTATTGATGCAATTGAACAATATGAATTTGATGGAATAGACCTAGATTGGGAATATCCAGCAAGAGGAGTAGCAGGAATAAAATATAGACCGGAAGATAAAACTAATTTTACTCTTTTTTGCCAAGAATTAAGAGAAGCTTTTGATGCCTATAATCCTGAATTATTATTGACAGCTGCTGTTCCAGGTGGTTTGCCTCATTTATATGAAGTGAATAAATTGAATGGATGCTTGAATTATCTGCATTTAATGTCTTATGATTTAAGTAAACAAGGGGTAACAAGTCATCACACTGCCCTTCATCCTTCAACAAACACCTATTCAAGTGCTTCACAAGCAGTAGAGGCTTATGCAAAGGCTGGTTTCGATAAATCGAGAATGACGATAGGATGTGCTTTTTATGGCTTTAAGAGTACGGTGGTCGATCCTAGCGCAACTGCAAATGGTATGAACGTAGCATACACAAGTCCAAAAGGGAATATTAGTTATACCTATATTGTCAATAATATATTATCAACAGGTACTTTTATTGAATATTATGATGAACAAGCAATGGCTTATTGGTTATATGATGGAACGACTTTCATTTCCTATGAAAATATAAAATCGATTAATAGTAAGTGCGATTATGCAAAGAAGGCAGGCATTGCAGGTGTAATGTTTTGGGATTATAACAACGATGAAACAGGAACATTATTAAATACCATTTATAACAATTTTTCTAGGAATGGAGGATAATGATGAAACTAGATAAACAAATGATAATTGCCCATCGAGGCGCTTCAGGTTTAGTTGAGCATGAAAATACAATTGAAGCCTTTGAAAAAGCGGTGGAAGTTGGAGCTGATTCAATTGAATGTGATGTTAGAAAAACAAAAGACGGAAAAATAATTGTTGTCCACGATGAAGATTATCAAGGCAAATTAATCAAGGATTTGAGTTATCAAGATTTAAGTATCCTAACAACTGCAAATGGATTTTTAATGCCAACATTAGAAGAGGCTATTTTATGGTGCAAAGATAAAATAGTGATCGATATTGAATTAAAAGAAGAAGGCTATGAAGAAGAAGTTATCGCTTTAGTGAAAAAGCATCTTTCTTGCAAAGATTTTTTAATTCGTTCTTTTAATGATAGCTCTTTAAAAAAGATTAAAAGAATAGATAAAAACATTAAAACAGTTTTATTGTTGGGTGTAGAATATCCAAAATGGGGATTGTTTACACGATTATCAGAATTATTCCCTTTGCTTCGTGTTCTTAAAACAAAGTGTGATATGGTTTCCCCTCATTATCGTTTGGTAAGGTTTGGATATGTAAAGCGATTAAAGCTATGGAGAAAACCAGTATTGGTTTGGACGGTGAACGATAGTAAACTGATGGAAAAAATGTTGATTGACAAAAAAGTAGCGGGAATCATTACCAATTTTCCTGATGTTGCTATAAGAGTATTAAAAGAAAACAAAAAAAGCATAGCTTAAAACAAACTATACTCAAACTATTGACAAACCATCTTTTTATAAAAAGGTGGTTTTTTTCTTTTTTCCAGTTATTGATTTTTTGGTGAAGAAGATTTCAATATTGCCTCTTTTTGGAAAACATCTGACGGTGAGCTCTAATTTAAATGAAAATAAAAAAACGAAGGGAAAAGGGGGAAAAAAGATTGTAATGAAAACGATATAAAACCTTGCTTTATTTTTGAAAATATGATAAAATACGTCGTACATTTTGCGAAAATCCGGTTTGTTTCGGGAAAGCAATAAAAACGCTTATGTTCGGTTTTAAAAATAAAAAATATATAGATGCCGAGGAGGATTTTATGGCAACAAAAAGTCATTTATCAATTGAACAAATTGGTGCTCAAACACCTAAACTTTATAGTAGAATACGTACTACTATTGAAACTGCATTCTTGAGAAATAATGTAGTAGAAGTTAAAACACTAGCTCAAGCTTATGAACTAGCGAAGAATGCTCCAGGAACAATCGTTCTTGATCAAAAAGTAGCAAATGCAAAGGAATTAGAGTTACCAGCTGATGCTAATGTATTATTATTTAATGATGGCAATATCACAGGTCGTCAAGCCCCTTTACGTAGACTAGTGGACAAGACTAATGTAGATAAGTTTGCATCAATGATAAGAGAAGTTATTTTCAAATCAAAAGATAAGAAAATGTACCATGCTCAAGCTTATATTGGCTTAGATAAAGAGTTTATGGTAAAAGCTCATTTATTAGTTCCTGAAGGATATGAAAATACGTTATATTCTTGGCTTATGAACTTTCAAATCGTAAATGAAGAATATACTAAATTATATAACGAATCAGTATTGCTTGATGAAGGTGATATCTATGTTTATGCTGATCCAGATATGTATACAGAGGATTTCCCCAAAGGACTTGCCCTATTTGATTCAGAACACAACTGTGCTTGTTTGTTAGGTATGAGATATTTTGGCGAGTTTAAAAAGGGAACATTAACACTTTCTTGGACGATTGCTGGTAGAAATGGTTATACTGCTTGTCATGGTGGTCAAAAACGTTTCAATTTAGGTAAAGGCAAAGAAAAAGTCATCAGTGTATTTGGATTATCCGGCTCAGGTAAATCGACAATTACATTGTCAGATCATAATGGAAAAATGGATACAACTGTACTACATGATGATGCATTCATCATTTCTAATAAAGATGCTTCATCAATTTGCTTGGAACAATCATACTTTGATAAGACACAGGATTATCCATTAACCAACCCACAAAATAAATATTTTGTAACCGTACAAAACTGCGGTGCTACTCTTGATAAAGATGGTAAAGTTGTTTTAGTAACTGAAGATATTATGTGCGGTAATGGTCGTACAATAAAATCAAAATTTGCAACAAGCAATCGTGAATATAAATTTGATCACCGATGCGATGCGATTTTCTGGATTATGAAAGATAATACATTGCCTCCAGTTTTAAAAGTAACTGATGCGGCATTGGGTTCAGTAATGGGTGCTACTCTTGCAACAAAGAGAACAACTGCTGAATATCGTCCTGGAGAAGATCCAAATGCTTTAGTTATCGTTCCTTATGCAAATCCATTTAGACTATATGCATTAGCTGAAGATTATAAGAAGTTCAAATCTTTATTCCAAGACATGGGCGTTGATTGTTATATTATCAATACTGGCTTCTATGTTCAAAAGGAAAATGGTGCTTATGTTGAGAAGAAAATTACTCCGAAAGTAACCTTAGGCTTAATTGAAGACATCGTTAATGATAAAGCTAAATTCGAGAAATTCGGTCCGTTTAGTGCCCTTGAATATTTACCGATTGAAGGATTACTACCAAACTTTGGTGATCAAGAGTACCTAGAAATGGTAAAAGCAAGATTATTAGATAGATTAAATAATGTTAAAAACGGCGAAGGTTTAGAAAAACTTCCAGAAGAAGCTTTAAAAGCAATTGAAAAAGTTGCAAACGAAATTTAAATGACTAAACAGGCCACTATTTAAAAATAGTGGTCTAAATAAAGAGTAAAGGAGAATATTTAAATGGGTATAAAAATTGTAGATACCTGCCTTAGAGATGGTCATCAATCATTATTTGCCACGCGTATGACTACACCTGAAGTGTTAAGTGCGTTGGAAGAACTTGATCAAGCTGGCTATCATGCACTGGAAGTGTGGGGTGGGGCGACATTCGATGCTTGTATTCGATTCTTGAATGAAGATCCATGGGATAGATTAAGAGAGATTAGAAAAAATTGTAAGAAAACAAAATTACAGATGTTGTTCCGTGGACAAAACATTTTGGGATATAAACACTATGCTGATGATGTTGTTGACAAATTTGTTGAGAAATCAATTGAAAACGGTATTGATATTATTAGAATATTCGATGCTTTAAATGATATAAGAAATCTGAAATGTGCTGTTGATAGTACAAACAAATGGAAAAAAGTGTTTGGTCGTGGTCATTGCCAAATCGCTTTAAGCTATACAACTAGTCCGGTTCATACTGTTGATTATTATGTTGAATTGGCAAAAGAAATTGAAACCATGGGTGCTGACTCTCTATGCATTAAAGATATGGCGGGGGTTTTGCTGCCAAACGATGCTTTTGAATTAGTTTCAAGATTAAAAGCAAATACAAAATTGCCGATTGAACTTCATTCACATTGTACAGGTGGAATTGCTGAAATGACTTATATGAAAGCAATTGAAGCAGGAGTGGATATCATCGACACTGCTCTATCACCATTAAGCGGAGGAACAAGTCAACCTTCTACGGAAGCCTTTGTATATGCTCTTGCTGGAACAAAATATGATACAAAAATGGATATTAAGATGCTTGAAAAAGCGGCTAACAAGATGACGAAAGTTAAGGATCGCTATATTGAAAATGGTGAATTAAATCCAAAGGCAATGACATCTAATCCAAGTATTTTAAAATATCAAGTTCCTGGCGGAATGCTTTCAAATCTAATGAGTCAGTTGAAGAATCAAGGGGCTATGGACAGGTATGAAGAAGTTCTTAATGAGGTTCCTAAGGTTCGTAAAGACTTAGGATATCCACCACTAGTTACACCGTTATCACAAATGGTTGGTACACAAGCAGTTATGAACGTGATGACTGGTGAACGCTATAAAATGGTACCAAAAGAAATCAACGAATATGTTAGGGGCTTATATGGAAAGACTCCAGCTCCAGTAGATCCGGAGGTTTTAAAGAAAATTTTAAACGGCGGTACTGCAAAAGTAATCACACATCGTCCTGCGGATGATCTGGCTCCTCAATTTGAAGAATTAAAAGAAAAATATAAAGATTTAGTAAGATCTGATGAAGATGTTCTAACATGTGCTCTTTTTGAAAATGTTGCGGTTAAGTTCTTACAGAACAAGTACAAACCAAAAGAAGAGGCAGTTGAAATCAATCTATATATAGGGTAGGTGAAATAAATGTTATTTGGTGCATTATATACTCCAGAAGAAATCAAAAATTTCAGCGTGGCAGATGGACTAACTCCTACTATAATATCAATTTTAATTGTTTTTGCTGTTTTAGTTATCATCATTTTATGTGTTAATTTACTAAAATTGATCAATAAAGAAGAGAAAACAATTGTTGAAGAAAAACAAGTAGAAGCTCCTAAAAAGCCTTTTACTATCGAAGATATTACTGATGAAGATATGATGGTTGCTGCTTTAATTGCAACGATTGACTATGCTTCAGAGACGAAGAAAGATGTTAGACTATTGTCTATTAAACAAATAAGTTAAGGAGAAAATAGAAATGAAGGTATATAAAGTTAAAGTAAATGGAAAAGTATATGAAGTAGAGTTAGAGAGCGTTAGTGAGCAAGTTGGAAGCGTTGTTGCTACTCAACCAGTTCAACAAACTGAATCAGCTCCAAAGGCTGTTGAAACACCAAAAGTTCCTGTTGAGGGCGTAACTGTAAAAGCTCCAATGCAAGGAGTTATTATTGGTGTTAATGTAGAGGTAGGTTCTGTAGTAAAAAAAGGACAACCAGTTGTAATCCTTGAAGCGATGAAATTAGAGAATGAAATTGTTACTCCAACTGATGGAGTTGTAAAACAAATATTAGTAAGTAAGGGACAAGCTGTTAATAATCAACAACCATTAGTAGTAGTAGGATAATTTGCATGGTTTGGGAATTATTAGAAAAGTTTGCACTAGAAACGGGAATTGCTCAATTCTTCGCCGATGGCGGGTGGAAGAATGCAACCATGATTCTAATCGCTTTATTGCTACTTTACTTAGCGATATTTAGAAAATTTGAACCTTATTTATTGCTACCTATTGCTTTTGGTATGTTGCTTGTAAACCTACCAAATAGCGAAGTGTTCATGAAAAACAATGAAACTGGTGAGTATTCAGGATTACTAGGGGTACTATATTTTGGAGTTAAATCGGGAATTTATCCGTGTTTAATTTTCTTAGGAATTGGTGCTTCAACGGATTTTGGTCCATTAATTGCTAATCCTCGTAGTATGTTGTTAGGAGCTGCAGCACAACTTGGTATTTTTATTACCTTCCTTGGAGCGTTAGCTTTAGGATTCGATGCGAAAGAGGCTTCATCAATTGGAATTATTGGTGGTGCTGATGGACCGACAGCGATTTTACTGACAACAAAATTGGCTCCTCATTTATTGTCTGGAATTGCCATTGCTGCTTATTCATACATGGCACTTGTTCCTGTTATTCAACCACCAATCATGAAGTTATTAACAACAAAAAAAGAACGCCTTGTTAAGATGGAACAATTACGAGAAGTATCTAAATTAGAAAAGATTTTATTCCCTATTTTAGTAACTTTAGTTGTAATTTTAATAGTTCCTTCATGTGCTTCTTTAATTGGTATGTTAATGCTAGGAAATTTAATTAAAGAATCTGGTGTGGTTCCTAATCTATTAGCGACGGCATCAAATGCTTTATTATATATTGTAACTATTTTATTAGGCATCTGTGTTGGGGCAACAGCTAATGCTACAACATTCTTATCCTTAGACACATTAAAAATTATTGGTTTAGGTGTTGTTGCCTTTGGTATTTCTACTGCAGGTGGCGTATTATTTGGTAAAATCATGTATATTACCTCTAAGGGTAAAGTGAATCCATTAATTGGAGCAGCGGGCGTATCTGCGGTTCCAATGGCGGCACGGGTTGTTCAAAAAGTTGGTCAAAAAGAAGACCCAACAAACTTCTTGTTGATGCATGCTATGGGACCAAATGTGGCAGGAGTTATTGGCTCTGCAGTTGTTGCTGGTATTCTATTGACATTATTTGGATAGAAATTGATGAATTTAAAAATTAAAAAAATAACCATTGATGCGATTTTATTAGGACTATTAATTGTCGCTAGTAAAATTGCCATACCCATTGGTCCAATTAACCTAACATTACAAATTTTTGTTGTTTTAGTAATCTGCTTTACCGTTAGTCCAATAGACGCTCTGATTATTTTATTAACCTATATCGTTATGGGCTTGTTTGGATTACCGGTCTTTGCAACTGCTTATGCAGGAATTGGGTATATCTATGTTCCTTCTTTCGGTTTTATTATCGGATTCATAGGAATGGCGATAACTATGTTCTTTATAAAAAGACAAAAATTGATTGCTAGGAACAATAAATATCACTATTTTCTAACTGCGTTAGTATTAATTCTTGTTGATTATTTATTTGGATTTTTATATGCGGTTTTCATGATAAAGGTTTTTATGGTTATTGATTTAGAAATTTCAACCTTGCAAATTTTATTAAAATTTATTATCGTATTTATACCATTTGATATCGTAAAAGGCGTTATTGCTAGTATCGTTGGTCAAAGAATAAATAGTAGCGCTGTCCTTGAATAGTGCTATTTATTCTTTAAGGAGGGTTTATGAAAAATATAATCGAATTTGATACACTTCCTTCAACAAATCTCTATCTAAAAGAGAACTATCATCAATTAGCAGATCGAACAGTAGTTGTTGCCAATCATCAAACAGCTGGAAGAGGTCGCTTAAGTAGAAGATGGGAAGATAGTGATGATTTGCTTTTTTCTATTCTGCTTAAAGATAATCTCCCTCATAATCTAGCGAATATAAGCTTATTGGTTGCTGCATCTTTATATAAAACATTGAATGAAATCCTCGATAATGTTACAATAAAGTGGCCAAACGATATTCTTGTTAAGGGTAAGAAGCTTGCAGGGATTCTTTTAGAATCTGTTGTGATTGGTGAAAAGGTTGATTGCATAATCATAGGTGTGGGAATTAACGTTAACACAGTAAAACTAAGCGAAGAACTTAAACAAAAAGCAACTTCAATTTATTTACAAATAAATCGCAAAATAAACAAGAAAGAACTTTTGGAAAAATTTTTAAAAGAATTCAGGAGAGATTACCAATTTTACTCTGAGAATAAGAGTGACTATCTACAAATATGTAGAGATCATTCCTATGTGATTGGAAAAGAAGTCATAGTAACAATTAATAATCAACCTAAAAAGGCATTGGTTCTTGATATCTTGGAAAATGGTAATATATTATTACTAATTAATGAGAAAAAGGTTGAATTAAATAGTGGAGAAATAACTCTTCAAGAGTTATATTAAAGATATGAAAGAAATTTTAACTTTATTTTTTACATTCTTGAAAATAGGAGCTTTCACTTTTGGTGGGGGTTATGCCATGATTCCCCTAATCCAACACGAAATGGTAGAAAAAAAGAAGTGGATTACCAATGAAGAAATGATGGATATCATCGCTATTGCGGAATCTACCCCTGGAGTTTTGGCGGTGAATAGTGCAACATTTGTAGGCTATAAAATTAGAAAATTTTGGGGCAGTTTTTTCGCAACCCTAGGAGTAATTCTTCCCTCTATGATTATTATCACAATCATAGCGATATTTTTTGAAGATTTCTTGCAATATGAATACGTAATTTATGCGTTTAGGGGCATTAGAGCATGCGTTGCTGCTTTGATTTTCCATGCTGCTTTACGAATTGCTAAACATTTTCCCAAGACAGCTTTTAGTTATATTCTAATCGCCGTCGCTCTAGTTGCTAGTATTATCCTACAAATTAAAACAACATATATCATTATTTTTGGCCTGGTTATTGGTATTGTATCACAAATGATTATTTTGAAAATCAAAGAAAAAAAATCAACTAAGGAGGAAAAATTATGATTCTCCTAGAATTGTTTTATGTTTTCTTCTTTATTGGCCTACTTACTATTGGTGGTGGCTATGCCATGATACCTATGATTAAAGATGAGGTTGTTACAAGAGGCTGGATGACAATGGAGGAACTACTCAATTTTTTTGCCATTGCGGAGTCGACTCCAGGTCCGTTTGCTGTTAATACTGCGACGATGGTTGGCTTTAGTCAAGCGGGCATCGTTGGAGCAATCGTTGCCACCTTAAGCGTTGTTTTACCTTCGTTTATCATTATTTTAATTATTGCGAAGTATATCACAAATTTTTTAAAGTATAAACAAGTGAAATGGGCTTTAGATGGAGTAAAGCCGATAGTGGTAGGTTTGATTGTCGGTGTAGTATTAAACTTAATTGCGAATGATGTATTAGGATTGACAACGGTACTCGATTTGTTCAACAAATCCTTAGTCATCGAAACTATTGATTATATGTCGTTAATCATTATGATAGCAATGTTCCTTTTAAAAATGAAATTCAAGAAATTAAGTCCAATTTTTATGATTATCATTTCTGCGGTTCTCGGAATCATCATCTATGGATTTATTTTGTGATTTATTTCTTTCTATTTGAAATGAGGTAAATTTGTATATAAAAAGCGCTGATTTTTTCAGCGCTTTTAATTTATGAATTTTTTGTAGCCTTTTCCATGTTGAACGCATTTGGAAACACGACTCAAGGTTGTTGAAGAAATATTGGTTAATTCTATAATTTGTTCATAGGTTTTACCGTTCATCAGATATTGAGCAGCAACAACCCTTTGTGCCATAGCATCAATCTCTTTTTTTGTACAAAGATCTTGTAATAAATCATGACAATCTTCTTCGGTCTCTAATTTTATTAAAGTTTGATACAGCAATTTGACATCTGAATCTGTTTTTTCTTTCTTCATTATTATTCCCCTTTTTCTATATTATAGCATAAAAAGAAAAAAAATAGTAAAATATTAATTATTTTTTAAAAAAGAAATTAGCTTTTGACTACGAGGATTATTAAAAATATCGTCAGGCGTTCCCACCTCAAATATTTTGCCTTCTGCCATAAAGATTACTTTATCGGCTATTTTACTGGCGAAATTCATCTCATGTGTAACGACAATCATAGTTCTATTTTGTGTTTTTAAGTGATTGATTACTTTTACTACTTCGTTTGTTAATGCTGGATCTAAAGCACTGGTAGGTTCATCAAAGCATAAAATTTTTGGTTTTAAAATCAAAGCTCGAGCAATGGCGACGCGTTGCTGTTGACCCCCGCTTAACTGATAAGGAAAAGCATTTATCTTGTCAGATAGGCCCATAGTTTCAAGAAGAGAAAGAGCTTCATCTTTGGTTTGGTCAAGTTTTTGTTTATATTCTTCGCGAGTAATCGTTTTTTTGTCGAGTGATAATTGAGGAGCCAACATAATATTTTTCAAAATATTATAGTGAGGAAACAGATTAAACGATTGAAAAACCAAACCGAAATTCATGCGGCTAGATCTAATTTCTTTATCTGTAAGGGGATAGTTATCACCTATGATTGTCTTTCCTTCAATTTGAATCGAACCAGAATCAACTTTTTCAAGGAAATTTAAACAGCGTAATAGTGTTGTTTTTCCGCTTCCGGATGAACCAATGATGACCAACGTTTCTCCCTTTTCTAATGAAAAACTGATATTATCTAAGACTTTCAGATTATTAAAACTTTTATTTATATTTGTAACTGTTAAATATGCCATAATCTACCCTCGATAATAATCTAGTTTTTTCTCGATTCTTGCAAACAAGAGTGTCAATAAACCGTTAAATAGCAAGTAAAAGACACCCGTATAGAATAATGGCCACAAAATCCCCTCTATTCTGACGATTTCTTGAGCTATCATAATTAATTCTGAAATAGCGATGACTCTTGCTAGAGCAGTATCTTTTACAAGTGTCATCACTTCATTACTAATAGGTGGCACAATTCTTTTTAAGACTTGAGGGAAAATAATTTGCCAGAGAATTTGTAATTTCGTCATACCCAGAACTTGTCCGGCTTCTTTTTGCCCGTCGGGAATGCTTTCAATTCCAGAGCGATAAATTTCTGAAAAGTAACAAGCATAGTTTATCACGAAAGCAACAATAACAGCGTTTAGTCGCGATTTAATTGGATAGTTAAACCACAATCCTGGTCCATAGAAGACGACAATTACTTGTAGCATTAGCGGGGTTCCGCGGATTATCCAAATAAAAGTCCGTATTATTACTTTAAGAGGCTTAAATTTGGATAATGAACCAAAAACAACAACGAGTCCTAAAGGTAGTGAAAAGATTAAAGAGTAGAAAAATATTTTTAAGGTAACGGTGAAGCCTTCTAACAGCTGATAAGTAATATCGCTAAAAGAAGAAAGAATCATTTTTTATCAACTCCTGCTACAATATCTTGTGCAGCAGAACCTGATTCTACAGCGATAATGGCAGATTTCATATCGCTTGTTGTTCTATATTTACTTGCATCTTCTTTACGAATAACTGCTATTTGGCGATTATTAAGATAAGGGATAGAGATTGACATGTTTTCTTGTCGCTCTGCATTAATCGTTAATCCGTTCCAGATAATATCGATGTTTTTAGAATTCAATTCAAATTCTTTAGTGTCCCAATTGATGATTTGAAACACAACAGAAAGTCCTAATTTTGCAAAAGTAGCTTGAGCAAGTTCGATATCAAAACCGATTAATGTTTTATTTTCTTCATATGCCATTGGAGCAAATACCGTATAACCAATTACTACAACTCCTTTATTGACAATATAATCCCAATCTTCTTTTCCTGTAATCGTATTTAAATCAACATTGTAATCTTCATCAATACAAACTTCACTAGTAAGTCCATATTTTGAAGCGATAGTAGTAACACTACCGTCTTTTGCAAGGCTAGCTAGGGTATTGCTGATGATTGCTGCTGTGTATTTTCCTTCTTTACGAGCAGCAACTCCGTATTCTTCCTCGGCGAGAACTAAATCATCGATAATCATCAATTTGCTTGATAAAGAAGAATCTTGATTGATATAGTAATTTGCCATAATCGAATCCATAATTCCAACGTCGCTTGTTTTTGCGTTTAATTCAGTTAAGATATCTGTCATAGTATTGCTCTTCACTAATTCTTTTCCGAAAGCCAGACTATTTTTCGCACAACCAGTTAACGATAATACGAAGATTAAAATAATTGTTAAGAATAATTTTTTCATATAATTTCCTCTTTTCTGCTTTATTACACTAAAGTGATGACTGTAAAAAAATATCACTTAAGTGTTATTGATTGTATTATACTTTATTACACTAAAGTAGAAAAGGTTTTTTTATATGAAAATGTTTTCATATAAATAGTTTAATCACATTATGTGATTTCGTCACATAAAAAATAATTAATTAGCACTCAACTATTGACAGTGCTAACAAAAACGTGTATAATATATATAAATATAAGGAGGGATAATATGAGTGAAATTAGAGAGTTTAAAACGGAATCAAAGCGTTTGCTAGAACTCATGATTAATTCAATCTATACAAACAAGGAAATATTTTTGCGAGAATTGATCTCCAATGCATCAGATGCAATGGATAAGCATCATTATTTATCATTAACAGATGACAAACTAAATAAGGTCGATGAATATCAAGTCTTGATTGAAGTTGACAAGAAGAAGAAAACGATAAGTATTATCGATAGAGGTATTGGTATGACTTATGATGAGGTTGTCAATAATTTGGGGACCATTGCTCGTAGTGGCTCATTAGAATTCATGAAAAATATCGATGATAAGAGCGAACAAGAAAAATTAGACATTATTGGTCAATTTGGTGTCGGCTTTTATTCAGCGTATATGGTGGCAGAAAAAGTAGTAGTCGAGACCTTCTCACCATTTGCTAGTACTGGTTATATATTTTCTTCTAACGGAATAGAAAATTATGAAATTAGTGAAGCAAAGGATTTAGAGTATGGAACAAAGGTTATTTTACATCTTCGAAAAGATACAAAAAACGATAAGTTTAGTAGTTATTTAGATGAATATAAAATTCGTTCACTAGTAAAGAAGTATTCAGATTATATTCGTTACCCAATCAAAATGGAAGTAACCAAAGAAGTTCCTAAATTAGATAAAGAAGGAAAACCAATAAAAGATAAATACGAAAAAAAGACCGAAATTGAAACATTGAATTCAATGACTCCAATTTGGAAGAAGAAAAAGAATGAAGTTAGCGAAACAGAATTAAACGATTTCTACAAACAAAAATACTACGATTATCAAGATCCATTAACAACAATTTTTATTAATGTTGAAGGGGCTTTAAATTATACTGCACTAGTATATATTCCTAAAAAAGCACCATACGATTTATACTATGATAAATATGAAAAAGGATTACAACTATATTCTAAAGGTGTATTTATCATGGATAAATGCAAAGAATTGGTGCCTGATTACTTGCGCTTTATAAAGGGATTGGTTGATTCTAGTGATTTATCATTAAACATTAGTCGTGAAATTTTACAACAAACTCACGAACTAGATAAGATTGCCAAGAACGTAGAAAAGAGAATTGTTTCTCGTTTAGAAAAAATGTTGAAAGATGAACGAGATTTATACAATGATTTCTTTGAAAAATATGGATTAAACATAAAATTTGGTGTCTATGACCAATATGGTTTGAAAAAAGAGATGTTACAAGATTTATTACTATATAAGACAGTAAATAAACAAGAAATGGTGACATTAAAAGAATATGTCGAGAGTTTTGTTGATGGTCAGGAATATATTTATTATGCTTCTGGAAAGACACAAGCAGCGATTATGTCCCTACCACAAATGGATTTAATTAAGAAGCAAGGGTATGATGTATTAATGTTAACCGATGACATTGATGAATTTGTCATCAACATTATGCAAGAATACGGTGGTAAAAAATTTAAATCTATTAATCAAGGAGATTTAGATTTATTATCAAAAGAAGAAAAAGAAAGGATTGACAATCTAGCTACTGATAAAAAGACCTTATTAGAAAAACTAAAAGAGATTTTAAAGGATGAAGTCAGCGATGTTATTTTATCAAAACGATTGACAGATTCTCCAGTATGTTTGGTTAGTGGCGATGGTATGTCATTTGAAATGGAAAAAGTGATATCAGCAATGCCTAATGCGAGTGATGCAAAAGCAAGCCGGATTCTAGAAATCAATCCTAATCATAAGTTATTTGAAACTATTGAACATCTGTATAATGATAATAGTGAAACACTAGAAGATTATGCCTATTTGCTATACAACCAAGCATTATTAATCGAAGGATTCACTCTAAAAGATCCAGTAGAATTTACTCGAAAAATGTGTGATTTAATGATTAAAAGTGCAAAATATTAATGGTTAAAAAGTACTCCTCGGAGTGCTTTTTTTTATTTTGAAAAAGAAAAAAAGTGCATTTACAAAGACCTTAGTTAATGGTATAATGATTAAGTGGTGATAGCAATGATTGAACGTTATACAAATACTAAAATGAAAACGATTTGGACAGATGAATCCAAATTTTCAAATTTTTTAAAAGTAGAATTGGCCTCTTTGCAAGCATTATCTCAGTTGGGTCTTGTCCCATCTGAAGCTGTTACTTTAATTAAAGCGAAAGCCAAAGTCAATCTAGCTCGCATTCAAGAGTTAGAAGAAATTACAAAACATGATGTAATTGCTTTTACCCGTTGTGTCGATGAAACGTTAGGGGAAGAAAAACGTTGGTTTCATTACGGTTTAACAAGCACAGATGTTGTGGATAGTGCCAATGCTTTAGCGTTAAAACAAGCTAATCAAATCATCAAGGAGGATTTAGAGCGTTTTTTAAAGTTATTGAAAGAAAAGGCGTTAATATATAAAAATACTCCATGTGTCGGTAGAACTCATGGAATACATGCTGAAGTGACTTCGTTTGGATTGAAATGGGTCAATTGGTATGATGAGTTACGAAGAAATACGAAAAACTTTATCTTAGCTTGTCAGGCTGTAGAAGTCGTAAAATTAAGTGGTGCAGTTGGTAATTATACAGAAATTCCTTTTGAAGTTGAAGCTTTAGTTGCTGAAGAATTAGGGCTTGGCTTTGCTGATATCTCAACACAAGTATTGTCTAGAGATCGTTATAGTACTTATATTTATTCTTTAGCGGCAATCGCCTCAACAATCGAAAAGATCGCTACGGAAATCAGAGGTCTATCACGAACAGAAATCAAAGAAGTGGAAGAATTCTTTGCCAGTGGGCAAAAAGGCTCTAGTGCTATGCCTCATAAGAGAAATCCGATTGCTTCAGAAAATATGTGTGGAATTGCGCGGATAGTTCGTAGTTATGTCGCTCCTGCCATTGAAAATAATGCTTTATGGCATGAACGAGATATTAGTCATTCTTCTTGTGAACGGATTATTTTACCCGATGTAACGATATTAATTGACTATATGCTTACAAGGTATTATAAAGTTTTAGATAAACTAATGGTATTTCCTGATCAAATGATCAAGAATATTTGGTTAACAAGAGGTTTGGTCTTTTCTGGGCAAGTGCTGGCTTGCCTAATTAAAAAAGGATTATCACGAGAAGAAAGCTATGATTTAGTTCAAAATGCTGCCTTTATCAGCCATGATAAAGAGGTTGATTTTATCGAAGTATTAAAGTTTAGTAAGGTAAGCAAATACTTAACGATTCCAGAGATGGAACAGTGTTTAAGTATTGAGTATGCTTTACGAAATGTTGAAAAAATTTACAGAAGGGTGTTTGAATGTGATGAGTAAAACAGTAGTAGTAATAGGAAGTCAATGGGGTGATGAAGGAAAGGGGAAAATTGCCAATTTTCTTAGTGAACGGGCAGATTTCGTCGTTCGTTATCAAGGTGGTGATAACGCTGGTCATACCATTAAATTTGATGGAGTTACTTATAAATTGCATTTGATTCCTTCTGGAGTATTCAACCCGAATATCAAAAATATTTTAGGAAATGGAATGGTAATCAATCCGATCAATCTTTTACAAGAAATCAGCGGATTAAAGAAACAAGGATTCCCATGTAATAATTTGTATATTAGCGATCGAGCTAATGTAATTATGAATTACCATATGGAAATAGATGCATTAAAAGAAGAAGCGATGGGAGAAGGGAAGATTGGTACGACTAAAAAAGGAATAGGCCCAGCTTATACGGATAAAACAGCACGGGAAGGAATTCGTATTGTCGATTTTATTTCGCCTAATTTTCCTAACTTATATAAAGAAAAATTAAAAGTAAAAAATGAAGTAATTAAAAACATGGGCGGAAAACCGATTGATTATGAAACTTCACTTGCTACTTATTCAAAAGTCGCAAAACAAATTACTCCTTATGTTGCTGATACGATAACTTTACTGAATAAAGGAATCAAGGAAGGGAAAAAAGTTGTCTTTGAAGGAGCTCAAGGGGCGTTACTGGATGTTGATTTCGGTTCTTACCCATTTGTTACCTCTTCCAATCCAACTAGTGGTGGCGCTTGTACTGGTAGTGGAGTAGGACCAACAAAGATTGATGAAGTCATTGGTGTTGTAAAAGCATATAGCACTCGAGTTGGTAGTGGTACTTTCCCTACTGAATTCGAAGATGAAATTGCGAAAGATATCCGTGAGCGAGCTAATGAATACGGCACAACAACGAGAAGACCACGTCGAATTGGTTGGTTAGATTGTGTTGTATTAAAATATAGTGCTTTGATTAATGGCTTAACAGGAATTTCTTTGATGTTATTAGATATATTAAGTGGTCTGGATACGATAAAGTTATGCTGTGCTTATAAATTAGATGGAGAATATATTGATTACGTTCCTGCTGATAATCAATTATTAGAGCGCTGTCAACCAGTTTATTTGGAAATGGAAGGTTGGCAAGAAGACATCACTAAAGTGAAGAGTTTTAAAGAACTGCCAATCAATGCGCAACGATATATTGAAAAAATTGAAGAACTGACAAATGTAAAAGTTAAAATATTCAGTGTTGGACCAGATAAAATGCAAACAATTGTTCGCGAAAATATATTTTAAGGGATAGAATATGAATAAGAAATATGATGTAATCATTGTTGGTGCAGGGCCGATGGGTATTTTCACGGCTTATGAACTGATGGAAAAATCTCCCAACAAAAAAGTATTGTTGATAGACAAAGGGCATGATATTTATGATCGGAAATGTCCTATTTTGGAAAAGAAGATTACCCAATGTCCAAAGAATGGTGATGGTCATAGTGGTTGTCGACCTAGTTGTTCAATGACCAGTGGATTTGGTGGCTGTGGTGCTTATTCCGATGGCAAATTCAATATCACTCAAGAATTTGGAGGGTGGATGCAAGAATATATTTCTTCTGCTGAAGTATTAGAATTGATTAGATATGTTGACCAAATCAATTTACTTCATGGAGCCCCCAAGGAATTAACAGATCCGACGACTAAAGAAGTATATGAGATTGAAAAACAAGGAATTGCTATTGGCTTAAAGTTACTAAAAGGTCAAGTGCGACACTTAGGTACAGAAATTAACCTAGAAGTCCTAAAAAATATCAATCGAAAATTACGTGAAAAAGTAGATTTCCTATTCAAAACCGAAGTGAAAAATATTATTGTTGAAGATGGAGTGGTAAAAGGCGTTGTGATTCATGGTGACGAAGCCATCTATTCAGATTATGTTGTTTTAGGTGTTGGCCGTGGCGGAAGTGAATGGCAAACAAACGTTTTAAGCGCTCAGGGTATTAAGTTTAGAAATAATAAGGTTGATGTTGGTGTTCGTGTTGAGACCAATGATATTATTATGGATAATATTAATAAACATTTATATGAAGGCAAATTCATCTATACAACAAGCTTAGGAACTCAAGTCAGGACATTTTGTTCTAACCCTAGTGGTCATGTGGTTGTTGAAAATCATGAAGGAATTATGGTTTGCAATGGACATTCTTATCATGATGCTAGTTTAGGTTCTAACAATACCAACTTTGCCTTATTGGTATCTCATGAATTTGATGATCCGTTTAAAGACCCTAATGAATATGCAAAGTCTATTGCTCATCTTGCTAATAAATTAAGTAATGGTGGCGTAATCGTTCAAAAATTTGGAGATATCTTAAAAGGACGCCGCTCTACTAAAAAACGTATCGATGAGGGATTTGTAAAGCCAACCCTAAAAGAGGCTGTGCCAGGAGATTTGGCCCTAATATTGCCATATAAAACGATGAAGTCGCTAATAGAAATGGTTCAAGCACTAAATTATGTAACACCAGGTATTGCTAGTGACCATACATTATTTTATGGTGTGGAAGCAAAATTCTATTCCGATCGTGTTGATGTAGATAACACCTTCCAAACAAAAATAAAGAATTTGTATGTAGGTGGCGATGGTGCTGGAATCACTAGAGGTTTAGCACAAGCGGGAGCCAATGGTGTGAAGATCGCTCGTTCAATAATTAAACGATAAAAAAGAAAACGTATTCAAGTGTTTTTATAATGAAAACACTTGTTTTTATTATGGAAACATATTATAATAAATAAAATAATAATAGAGGGTAATTATGTATAAAAGCACACGAGGAAATAAAGAAACAAAATTAATTCCAGCATCACTAGCAATTATAAAAGGAATAGCTAGTGATGGAGGGCTTTTTATTTGTGACCAACTACCTCATGTTCAGATAAATAGTTTGGTAGGTGTTACTTATCATCAGTTGGCAAAGAAGATTATAAAATTACTATTAGATGATTTTTCTGAAGCAGAAGTAAGTGAAATCATCGATAGTGCTTATGATAATAAATTTGATACTTCAGAGATTGTAAGAGTAGTTGATAGTAAGGATTGCTTTTTTTTAGAATTATTTCATGGAAAAACATTAGCTTTTAAGGATATGGCATTATCAGTACTACCACTTTTACTAACAAAAGCAAAAATGAAACAGGGTATTTTGGGAAAAACAATCATCTTGACAGCGACTTCTGGAGATACTGGTAGTGCTGCTTTAAGTGGTTTTCATAAACAAAAAGATATTGATGTTGTTGTGCTATATCCAAATAGTGGGGTTAGTTGGATTCAAGAACAACAAATGTTGTCATTTCAAGGGGAAAATTCTCACGTAGTAGCAGTAGATGGTAATTTTGATGATGCTCAAAGGCTTGTGAAAAAGGCATTTACGGATGAGTCTTTAGCCAAGTATCCATTATCAAGTGCAAACTCTATTAACATCGGGCGCTTAATTCCTCAAATAGTATATTATTTTTATGGATATTTAGAATTAGTAAGAAAAAAACAAATTGCTCTTGGAGAACAGATAAACTTTGTTGTTCCAACGGGAAACTTTGGTAATATTCTTGCGGGGTATATGGCAAAGAAAATGGGTGTTCCGATTAAAAAACTAATTTGTGCTTCCAATGAAAATAATGTATTAACTGATTTCTTCCAAGAAGGATTATATAATCGTAATCGTCCTTTTATTAAAACGTCATCTCCGTCAATGGATATTCTGATATCATCGAATTTGGAAAGATTGCTCTACTACATCAGTAATCATGATGCAAACAAAGTAAAGGACTTGATGAATCAATTATCAACCACAGGAAAATATCAAATTGATGAGGATATGCGGAAAAATTTAACGGATTTTTATGGTGGTTTCGCTACAGAAAATGAAATGAAAGAAGCAATTGTCGATGTATATCAAAAAGACCACTATCTACTTGATACTCACACGGCTGTTGCAAAAGCTGTTTATAAGAAATACTGTCAAGAAACGCAGGATCAAACAAAGACCATTATTACAGCTACAGCTCATCCATTTAAATTTCCGGTTACACTATGCAAAGCATTAAATATTGATAATAGAGGAAGTAATGACTTAGAGCTAATTAAAGCGTTAGCAACCAAAACAGGAATAGCTATTCCTCCAGTGCTTCTTAGTTTAAATCATGAGCAAAAACGGTTGTTATGGTTAAAAAAAGATTGTTATCAACAATTAACAAAATTATTAGGTGAACTTTATGAAAAAAATTAAAGTAAGAGTTCCTGGAACTACAGCTAATTTAGGACCGGGTTTTGATTGCTTAGGACTGGCATTAACGATTTACAATACCTTTACTTTTGAAGAAAATTTCCAATGGAAGTTTATTAATTTTGAAGAAAAATATGCCAATGATATGAACTTAATTGTGCGTAGTATGAGAAAAGTATACGAAAAAGCGAATAAGCAACTTCATCCTTTTACTATTTCTATTGACGAGCAAGTTCCAATCAGTCGTGGTTTAGGTAGTAGTGCTACTTGTATCATTGGAGGTATTGTTGCTGCGAATCATTTCTTAAATTACTGTTTCAATGAACAGGAAATGATAAAAATAGCAACAGAAATAGAAGGACATCCTGATAATATTGCCCCTGCTTTCTTTGGTTCATTAGTTTCTTCTGTAAATGGAGAAGAAATTATCACAGTAAAACACAATATTGATGAAAGTTTACGCTTTATCGTAGCAATTCCTGACTTTTCTCTCTCTACAAAAGAAGCACGAGAAGTTATCCCTTCAAAAATAAGTTACGCCGATGCTATCTATAATATGTCTCGAGCGATCAATATTCCTAAAGCGTTGGAAAACGGAGATTTAGAAATGCTATTATCGTTGATGAAGGATAAAATGCATCAACCTTTCCGTTTTCCGTTAATTAAAGATGCCGATGTCTTTATGAGATTTGCGGAAGAAAAACGCATACCTTTCTGTTTGAGTGGAAGCGGTTCAACATTATTAATGATTACCAAAACAAACCTTATTCCAGAATTACAAAAACTAGCCGTTACAGCGAACTGGAGATTTTTAGAATTGAAACCAGATATAAAAGGAACTACCTTGGAGGTATTATCATGAAAGAAGATTTTTTAATTGTTCATAAGTGCATTTTACCGGAGTATTTCGACGCAGTAATTGCTGCTCGTAATTTGATTAACAATCGTGGTTTTAATGTGAGCGATGCTTGCAAGGAAGTAGGGATTAGTCGAAACACGTATTATAAATATAAAGATTTCATCTTTATTCCTTCAGTAGACCAGGGAAAGAAAGCAATTCTTGCTTTTCGATTGGACCATAAGTTGGGAGTACTTTCCAATTTGTTGAATGCTGTAGCGACCAGTGGGGGAAATATTCTGGCTATTAATCAAGAAATGCCAATTCATGAAAGTGCTTATGTTACGATTACTATCGATTGTTTGAATTTAACTGATTCAATCAATGATTTTATTGAAAAATTAAAAGAGTTAAACGGAGTTAGCAGTGTTGATTTAGTGGCACTCGAATAGGAGAAAACAATGAGTAATAAAATAAAGATAGCTATTTTAGGTTTAGGAACTGTTGGTTTTGGAGTATATGATATTATCACGAAATCTCCTTACCTTAATAATGTAGTCGTAACAAAAATATTAGATAAAGATTTATCCAAACAAAAATTGGTAAAAAAAGCAGAAGTAACTATCAATTATAATGACATCATTTATGATAAAGAAATAAAAATAGTTGTTGAGACGATGGGAGCTGGAGAGTTTTCTTATCATTGCATTAAAAGAGCACTGGAAGCTAAAAAACATGTTATTACTGCCAATAAGGAAGTAATCGCCCTTCACTTAGAAGAACTAAGCAAACTAAAGGAGAAAAAAGGGGTATCTCTATTATATGAAGCTTCTGTAGGTGGGGGAATACCTATCATTTATCCTCTATATGAAATAGTAAAAGTAAACGAAGTGGATGAGATTCAAGGAATTCTCAATGGAACAACGAATTTTATTTTAACGAAAATGTTTCAAGATGGATTAAGCTTTAGTGATAGTTTACGCTTAGCTCAAGAAAAGGGATTTGCGGAGGCGGATCCAACCGCCGATTTAGAAGGCTTAGATATGGTTAGGAAAATAGCCATTTTATCAAGCATTGCTTATAAAGGAGTAATTCATATTGAACAAATCGATCATTTTGGAATCACGAATATCAACGATGAAGATTTAGTTAATATTAAAAAAACAGGGGGAGTGTTGAAATTAATTGCTTCTTCTAAACAACAAAAGGGAAAAGTCAATATCCTAATTGAACCAACCATTGTTCAGCCTACCAATCTTTTCAGTACGGTAAATGAAGAAAATAACCTGATAGCGATTAATTCTTCCTTCAATGGAAACCTAAAATTTTTTGGAAAAGGAGCAGGTCGTTATCCAACTGCCAATGCGATTGTCAATGATATAATTGCAATCATTGAAGCAAGAAGGAATTACACCTTTGAAAATAAAAATAAGTTAATTGTGGAAGATTCTTCTGATGTCAATCGCTATTATGTAAGATTAAAACCAAATGAGTTCATCGATTTAGAATATATTGAAAAACAAGAAAATAATAGTATCATAACAAAAGAAATATCAAGAACGACATTCAAACAAATCATTGAAAAAGTCGAATTTTATGCAAAAATTGTAAGTTGAAGGTGAAGATATGAAAAAATATAATGTTGCAATAGTGGGAGCTACTGGTTTAGTTGGGGGAACTTTTTTAAAGGTATTAGCTGAGTATCAATTTCCAATTAAAAATTTACGTTTATTAGCATCAAGCAAAAGTGCAGGTACAATTATAAATTATTGCGGGAAAAAATGTGTTGTTGAAGAGTTGACAGAAAAAAGTTTCAAAGGAATCGATATTGCCCTTTTTAGTGCAGGAGGAGAAATCAGTAAAATTTATTGTCCCATTGCTGCCCAAAGTGGAGCAGTAGTCATCGATAACTCCAGTGCTTGGCGAAATGATCCTAGCGTACCTCTTGTCGTTCCTGAGGTGAATGCAAAAGACATTCGTAATAAGGGTATTATTTCCAATCCTAATTGTTCAACTACTCAAGCTATTATTCCTTTGAAAGCTCTAGATGATCGATATGGTTTGAAACGAGTTGTTTTTTCAACATATCAAGCAGTCAGTGGTAGCGGAATGAAAGGGGTTAATGATTTAGAACGAACATTAAAAGGGGAAAAAAATGAGTTTTATCCTTATGAAATCGCTAAAACGTGTATTCCTGAAATCGATTCATTTTTAGAGAATGGTTATACCAAAGAAGAAATGAAAATGGTAAATGAAACAAGAAAAATGTTGCACAAACCAGAATTGCCAATTTCAGCAACTTGTATTCGTGTTCCCGTTCCTAATTCTCATGGTGTTTCCATTATGGCAGAATTAAATCAAGAATTTAAGATTGAAGATGTTAAGGAACTATTTGCCAACTATCCAGGACTAAAGTTAGTAGATAAACCATTAGAACATCTTTATCCAACATCAACAATTGCCAATGGAAATGACTTCATTTATGTTGGGCGTATTCGCCGCGACTTAAGTTCGCCAAACGGTATTTTATTTTATACAGTTAGCGATAATATCCGTAAAGGTGCAGCTAGCAATGCAGTGCAAATTGCAAAATATATTGTTGAAAATGAAATGTTATAGTTACCATGGCAACGTTTACATTGGGTAATCGTTGACAAAAAAAATGTCAAATGCTATAATAAACAAAAATAAAGTAAAAAGCGTTGAAGAAGAGAAAAATATTCCCCCTTTTTGTAGAGAGTTCGTGGTTGGTGAAAACGAACAAAAGGCGATATGTAATATACACTTCCTAGCTTAATCATTGAACAAAGTAGATGATTACGGAAATCTCCGTTACAAGATTAAGAGTTGATGGACTCGAACGAGCGATGACTTGTAAGAAAATTACAGGTGATAAATAGGGTGGTACCGCGGAATATAACACTTTCGTCCCTACTAGATAAGACTAGTATGACGGAAGTTTTTTTATTTTATTTTTGAAATTTAACGACAATGGAGGATTCAAAAATGTCAAAAATCAAATTTTTCTTAAACGAAAGTATGCCCTTGGAAATGCATAAGGTTCGTGTTGTACAAAAACTTAATCTGATTCCAATTGAAGACAGAAAAAAGGCTCTTGATGAAGGAGGATACAATACCTTCTTATTGAGAAATCGCGATGTATTTTTAGATATGTTAACCGATAGTGGTACAAATGCGATGAGCGATCGCCAAGTAGCTGCAATGCTGGCTGCTGATGATGCTTATGCAGGAAGTGAAACATTCTATCGCCTTGAAAAAGTTTTACAATTTTTCTTTGGAATGAAATTTTTCTTGCCTGCTCACCAAGGTAGAGCATGTGAAAACATCATTTCTAAAACATTTGTAAAACCAGGAGATATCATTCCGATGAACTATCATTTCACAACTACAAAGGCTCACATTGAACTAAATGGAGGGAAAGTAGAAGAAATCTTCATCGATGAAGCTTTAAAAGTCACCAGTGATTGTCCTTTTAAAGGAGATATTGATATAAATAAGTTGCACAAATTAATCAAAGAAGTAGGAGTAGAACGTATTCCTTTCTTACGAATTGAACTAGGAACAAACTTGATTGGTGGACAACCAGTTTCTTTAGAAAATATTATAAAAGTAGCAAAAATATGTCATGAACATAAGATTATGGTAGTTACGGATGCAAGTTTACTAGCGGATAACATTTACTTCAATAAAGAACGAGAAGAATTCTGTAAGAATTTATCATTGCATGAAATTATCTTGAAGATTGCCGCAGCGACTGACATTATGTATTTTAGTGCTCGTAAATTAGGATGTGCTCGTGGCGGTGGAATCTGTGTGCGTGATGTAGAGTTATTTAACAAGATGAAAGAGTTAGTACCATTATATGAGGGGTTTCTAACTTATGGTGGAATGAGTGTTCGCGAAATGGAAGCGATGGCAATCGGTCTTGAAGAAACTCTGGATTTAGAATTGGTCAATCAGGGACCGCAATTCATTGCTGGTTTTGGAAAAAAACTAATGGAACAAGGAGTTCCTATTGTCACTCCAACAGGTGGTTTAGGTTGCCATTTGGATGCTCGTAGGTTTATTCCTCATGTAAAGAGTGAAGAATATCCTGCTGGAGCTCTAGCTGCAGCAATCTATTTAGTAAGTGGTATCAGGGGAATGGAACGGGGAACATTGAGTGAAACAAGGAATCCTGATGGTTCTGAACATCCTGCAGGAGTTGAACTGGTTCGTCTTGCTTTACCTCGTCGTGTGTTTACGATGTCACAAATTTCTTATTCGGTGGACCGCATAGCTTGGTTATTTAAAAACCGCGACTTAATCAAAGGGTTGAAATTTGTTGATGAACCTAAAGTACTACGCTTTTTCTTAGGTCGCTTAGCACCAATTGATGATTGGGCAACCAAATTAATGAAAAAATTTAGAGAAGATTTTGGTAATAGTTTATAAAAAAAATGTACGACCTTGTTTTTAAGGTCGTTTT
>JAAYBG010000035.1 GCA_012718985.1 Acholeplasmataceae bacterium | reverse complement strand
TTTTTTTGTTGGCGATTAATCACAATATTAGAAAATAATTTTACCAGCGATTGGACGTTTACTTTTCTTGATTGCATTTTTTGGGCAAACTTCGCTACAACACCAACATCTAATACAGTGAGATTTATCTAATTTAGGAAATTGTCCTGGTTTGATTGTCATCGCCTTGGGAGGACATATTTTGACACATTCTCCACATTTGATACATTCACTATGTTTGATAACAGGGTGTTCAAGCAAAAGATTACGAACCGCTTTGATTCTTAATATTTTTAAACCGAGATTTCCCAAGGAGTTTTTGGGTGGTAAAAAATGAACGTCTTGGAAATCAGCAAGTTGATTTCCTAAAATCGTTATTTTTTCAAGATTATTTTCTCCATAGCCTCTGGCACCACCGATGTTGTTTATGAATAATTTGTTTACATCTAAATGAACAAGTTCAACAGCTACTCGATCAAGACTAATCCCATCAGGGGAGATTAAAATAGCATTAGCTTGTTTTGGTATTCCTCCACTTGAGGGACCTTCTCCTTCAAGACCAACGATACCATCCATGATATGTAGAATTTTTTTATCTTTATATGCATCAAGGATTGCCCCATAAAGGTCGTTGATAGCCTCACCGAATTCTAGGGGATTGCTTGCTTTTACATGCCAACCAGCTTTATTTAATCCAAAAATAAAACCAAAGAGATTTTTCTCGGCTCCAGTCATATAAGTAAGGCTATGAGTTTTTAATTTAGGGAGATTAATCATGACATCAACATCTACCATAGCCTTGGATACTTGGAAATCACTATAAATACGACACTTACTATTTGTAATGGTGGTAAATTCTCTTCCGTTGATAATTTTTAAGTTTTCTTCAACAATCACATCATAAAGCCCATTTTTCTTAAGGGTAAACAATAGATCTTTTGTTGCTGGATTATCACCAATAACGATATTCGTTGTGATTTCTTTTACTAATTGAATCACAGCTTGCGCAAAAATCGGATGAGTAGTGATTGCCTTTTCTGCCTCAAAAGGGCCTACACAATTCAATTTGATGAAGACTCTATCATCTTTTTTGATAAAAGATTTTAGTCCACCAAAGAATGAAAGACCCTCTGTTAGTTTGTTTTTTAGGTATTCTAATCGATATTCTTCACATTTAATGAGTGCTACTTTTGACATTTTCATCCACCATAAAATAAAAACTGTTTTTATTCTATCATTTTAATTACGAAAAAGCAATTTAAGATGAACAAAGTATCATTTCAATTCATTGTGATAAAGAAAAAAATAATTGTATAATCATTTTAATAAGAGTATAATGGAAATGATGGAAGGAGATAGAAATGGAAAAAACATTAATTATTGAAAACCTGACAAAAACATTTAAATTATCAAAAAAACAAATGCGTTTGGATAAAACGACAAGCAATTTAAAAGTAGCGGTTAATGATATTAGTTTTTATACTAATGGAGGGGAGATATTTGGCTTGCTTGGTCCTAATGGAGCAGGAAAAACAACAACATTGCGTTGTGTGGCAACCTTAATCAAGCCAGATAAAGGAGATATCACAGTAAAAGGAATTAATGTGAAAGAAGAAGTGTCCGTTAAGAAGAAAATAGCCTTTCTGACAAATGAATTAAAATTGGATGAGCAATTTACTCCTAATTACCTATTTAATTATTTTTCTTATTTTCATAACTTGGATGTAGAAACGATTGAAAGAAGAAAAAAGGAATTGTTTGAAAGATTTGGCATTAATCAATTTGCTGAAGTAAAGATTGGTGAATTATCAACAGGAATGAAACAAAAAGTTTCCATTGTGATGTCTTTGGTTCATGATCCAGAAATTATCATTTTTGATGAACCAACCAATGGACTTGACGTTGTCGTAGCAAGAACGGTAACAGACTATTTAAAAGAATTACGAGACAAAGGTAAAACAGTGATTATATCTACTCATATTATGGGGTTAGTCCAAAAGATATGTGACCGTGTGGGTATTATTATAGAAGGACGTTTAGTTCTTTGTGATACTGTTGAAAATGTATGTAATATGTCTCCTAACAAAGATATCGAAGATGTTTTCTTTGACATTTATAGTAGAGAAATGGGGGATAAATAATGAGAAATATATATGGAATTGTTAAAAAAGAATTAGATAAAATTTTCAAGTTTCCACGAATGATATTCTCAACATTAGTGTTGCCGGGATTATTGATTTTCCTTATATATGCGATAATGGGACAATCATTTACAGAACAAACAAACATAATTGAAGAACACAAAACAATTATTAATGTGGTTAATATGCCGGCATCGTATCAAATGATAGTAAATGATTTTGAAAACATCGAAGTTAGAATTGTTGATGAAGAAAATATTGAAGATATTAAAGCAGAGATCTATGATGGTGATAATGATGTTTTAGTCGTTTTTGACCACGATTTTGATCAAAAGACGTTGAATAAAGAAAAACCAAAAGTACAGGTGGTATATAATCCTACCGATAATCGTTCATCTTCAGGATACGCTATTGTTTCAGTCACATTAAATGTTCAAAAAGAGGGATTCTTACAAGTGATGGGGATAAATACAAATATCATTGATAATTTAAGTGAACCAGTATATGATGAAAAAAAAGCAACAGGATCTGTACTGGCGATGCTTTTACCAATGTTTATTATGATGTTCATTTTTGCAGGAGGTATGAGTATTGGTACTGATGCCATTGCCGGAGAGAAAGAAAGAGGAACTTTGGCTACTTTATTAATGACACCAATTAAAAAGAATGAAATTGTTTTAGGTAAAGTTATTTCCACGGCATTCATTGCCATTTTATCTGCATTGTCTTCTTTTATTGGTGTTTTGGCTTCGCTTCCGTTTGCCAAATCAATGTTTGATGTAGGAGGAACTGTTTCTTATACTATTAATGATTATTTGATGTTATTTGGAATTTTAATTGTCGTAGCATTATTTTCTGCTAGTTTGATGTTATTGGCTTCAACAATCGGTAAATCAACAAAGGAAGCAACGATGTATGCTATGCCAGTTTATATTCTCGCTATTTTTTCTTCAACATTCTCGATGTTTAATGAAGTAAAAGATACGAGTATTTATATGTATTTAATACCAATTTATAATTGTACTTTGGGATTAAAAGCAATTTTTGCTTTCGAAGCGGAATTACTACCATTTTTGTTAGTCATAGGTTCTTCAATTATATACATTGTAGGAACAATATTAATATTATTAAGAATGTTTAAGAGTGAAAGAGTTTTATTTGCGAAGTAGGAAGGGAATGAAAAAAAGATTTTTCAGTTTTACCATTTTTATTCTACTAATTGCTATTTTTACCTCTATACAAATAAAGCTAAAAGCTGCCGTTATTTATAGCGATAACAATCTTGGTAGTTATGAAATGACTACTAGGGTTGAATTTAATCAACTTGGGACCAACACCACTCATTTTTTAGATTTAGGAAATACCATGAAAAGTGGGGTCTTGTATTCGCAACAAGTGAATGTGTTAACCCAAAAGCAAACAGCAGATAGCAAGGTTGTCACTTGGGCAATTGGAGGACAAACGGATTTTACTAGAAGAACAATTATCGGTATTGCACAGGATTATGAAAAACATCATCCTGACTGGATAGTAGTTGGTGGGATCAATGCTGATCAATATGCGACCAATTTTGGTGAGAACCTAGGAGCTAGCGGATCGGATTACTACTACCCACAACCTTATTATCCTATGATTTGTGATGGGGAAGGTTGGTTTGCGATTGGACCTCTTGCCAATGGTAGTTCTGATGTAGCTGGTTTCTTACAAGATGGTTCTAAAGATCCTATCTTTAATGGAAAAGCTAAAGCAAATAATACAGGTTCAATCAAGTTTGCTGGTTTATTCTTATCAATTTATGATGAGGCGGGGAATAAAACTCATGAATATAAAGTAGAACATTATAATACTGTTCCAAAAGATGATGAAACGACAATCTATTCTTCTTATTATCAAAAAGATGAAACAAATTCACAAGTTTTCCCAACTATGGACATTAATGGTAATCTTTTCATCATTGAAGATGCTGAAAGAGCATATCCTTCTAACTCAATTACTTATCGTTATAAAGGGGATAATGCTGCCAATGCTTTTTTCGGGAAAGGAATTATTACAAGTCAGGCAACTGCTGCTACTCTTGATAAAGGACAATTTGCGATTGATACTCGTAATGTTGAAGTAGAAGCAGCGTTAGCGATTGGTAAGAAAGTAGTCGTTCAGTATAAATATGAAGGAGTTCTAGCAGATGTTGAATCAGCGATAGGATTTCATACTATTCAGCGAATGGATGGAAAAGATGTTATTGATGGTGATACAACAACAGCATACAATACCAGACAATACCCGCGTTCTTTATTTGGACGTAAGTCTAATGGTGATATCAGTTTAATCATCATTGATGGAGTATATGCTAATTCGGGTTCTTATGGTACATCTACCGATGAGACAAATGCTGTCTTGAAATATTACGGTTTAGTGGAAGCTTATCAAATGGATGGTGGTGGATCAGCTACAGCGATGATTCGCAATGCAGATGGACAATTGGTCATCAAAAACAAACCATCAGATGGTAGTGCTAGAAGTGTTTTTAGTGCTCTGTTGTTTGTTGAAAGAAAAAATCCGGAAGTGAGTATAAAGACTGAAATAACAGAGAACACCATTTCTTTTAATGCCACCTTAGGGAATACATATAACAAAGAAGTTGCTGATATTGTTTTAGTATTTAATGATAAAGAATATATCATGGAAGATGGAAAATACATGGTTACAGGACTACGCCAAGGTCGTGAGTATAATTATCAGATTTTTGTCCAAGATAGGGATGGAAATAGGTGGGCAACAAATGCAAAAGGATTAATAGGAACGCTCAAAAATGTCCCTATTCTTGAGGCGTGTTCCTATAACAACAATGTATATACCTTGACATTCAACGATCCCAATAGTACAATTAGTGATGTATATTTAGAAGTCGGGGTTGGGAAATATCGACCTGAAGGTAATATTATCCAAGTTGCCGAATATGATGAACGTGCAGTTTTGGTTTATACTTATAATATTGGCCGCGGAGATGTCACTATTAGAGTTCCCTATCCTGAATATACAGTAACACGATTTATCAATGAAATATTTAGTAATGTAAATAATTTGATTAAACCATTATTTAAATAATCTTCAGGGCAGGGTGTAATTCCCGACCGGCGGTAAAGTCCGCGAGTCATATGACATGAATTGGTGAAATTCCAATACCGATAGTATAGTCTAGATGAAAGAAGACAAAAGGTCTTTTTTATGCTCCGATATGATTATCGGAGTTCTTTTTAGAAAGGATGCTATATGAATCGAAAAAAAGTATTAGCAATTACTAAAATTGGTATTTTTGCTGGGTTATCAACTGTATTGTATTTTATTAGATTTCCTTTGCCGATGTTTCCGTCTTTCTTGGAAATTCAATTTTCAGTACTGCCTGCTATTATCGGAGGCTTTACAATGGGACCAGTAGGAGGAATTTTAATCGTCGTTATTAAATTTTTGATGTCTTTACCTTTTTCAAAAACAGCATATGTTGGTGATTTTGCTGATTTATTGATAGGAGCAGCTACCGTATTGGTTACTTCAATGGTTTACCAAAAATACAAAAGTAAAAAAGGTGGTTTAGTTGCTTTATTGTTAGGAAGTTTAACTTGGATTGTTACAGGAGTGTTGGCAAATTATTTCATTTTAGTGCCAGCATACTTAAAACTATTCTTCAATAATGATTTAGAGGGATTTTTACAACTTTGCCGAGTTGTGATTAAAGACATCAATGCAGATAATTATATGATAAAATATATCTTATACGCAGTTATACCTTTTAATGCGTTAATCGCTTTTGTCGTTTCAACAATCACATTTTTAGTATATAAAAAAATATCTAACTTTTTACATAAGCTAGATGAAGAAAAACAGGAATAAAAAAAGAGGGAATATCTAAACAAAAATAGTTTATATTCCCTTTTATTTATTTGATGTCTTTGTAATCAATTCTTTTCCATACTTGATTGACGGTCGCTTGATAATCACCAGCATATTGCTTTTGATTTCTTGTTAAAGTTAATTGATCAAGAGAGACAACATATTTCTCATAACCAAAAATATTTTCTTGAGATATTAGTGGATTATTGTAAAATAATGTAATAACACTCTCTACAATTTCATCATAGATATAATTACCATCGCTATCTTTTACTGCTTTACCGTCTTCGCCAATTCTTAATTCTTCTCGAGTTTCATTTTTTTGTGACCAAGTGCCGTAATAGACTTCTTCTTTATCCAAAGAATAAGGATAAGAAACAAAAGTAAAAGTACGATTGGCAAAGAAAACTAAACGATAATATTTAAAACCGCTGTTTGGATTACCTAAGGCATCGGTTGTCATTTCAAGAATGTTGAAACGAGTAGTACCTACAGTTTTATAATACGATTCACATTCAAATATTTTTCCATCTTTATATAGGCTGTCTGTTTTATCCTTACAGCCCGCCCCAACAAAGGCGATTAATAGTATAACTAAGAATAGTAAATATTTTTTCATAAGAGCTTTCCTTTTTTTTGTTTTTTACCAGATTAGTTTAATGGTTTAACCTTAATAAATCCTTAAAATTACTAATTAACAGGCATTATTTATAAACACTACGGTACATTATACTTCTTTATCACTGAAAAGTCAATCAATAATAACCGAAAAAAGTATTTAATAATTTCTATAAATAAAACAAAAAAAGGGTGAAAATTTCTAAGACAAGTTTAATTAAAAAAGAAACAATTAGGATTGTAATTGTAAAAATGTATATTATTTTTCTTTGAAATATGATAGAATAAAATGAGGCGAATGAACATGAATAATAAAAAAATAACTTTAATAGATGGAAATAGTTTAATGTTTCGATCGTATTATGCAACAGCTTATACGGGTAATTTGATGAAAACAAGTAAGG
Organism: Acholeplasmataceae bacterium; assembly: GCA_012718985.1. Taxonomy (GTDB): domain Bacteria; phylum Bacillota_I; class Bacilli_A; order ML615J-28; family CAG-698; genus JAAYBG01. The sequence continues at coordinate 1,100 of JAAYBG010000035.1, read as the reverse complement.
GGCAATATACAAATGCTCTCTTTGGATTTTCCAACATGTTAACCAAATTGCTTGAAGAGAATAACGAATATGTTTTCGTCGCTTTTGATGCTGGGAAACAAACATTTCGCCATCAAGAATATCAAGAATATAAGGCAACACGAACAAAACTCCCTGATGAATTAAAAGAACAAATCCCCTTAATTAAAAAGTATCTAGATATTTTAAAAATCAAGCGTTTGGAAAGCCTTGAATTTGAAGCGGATGACTTAATTGCATCAGTTGCAACGACGCAGTATGAAAATTTTGAAGAAATTAGAATTATTAGTGGTGATAAAGATTTATTGCAACTAGTAAATGGAAAGATAAAAGTATTTCTAACAAGAAAAGGTGTTGGAGAATTAGAAGAATTTAATAACGAAAATTTCTTTGAGAAAATGGGACTTCATCCTCATCAAATAATTGATTATAAAGGGTTGGTTGGAGATTCATCTGATAATCTTCCAGGAATTAAGGGTATTGGAGAAAAAACAGCGATAAAATTACTGACAGAATACCAAAGCATTGAAAATATCTATCAACATATTTCAGAGTTAAAAGGAAAGACAAGAGAGCTTTTTGAAAACGGCAAAGAGATTGCTTATACTTGTAAATATTTAGCTACATTAAAAAAAGACATATCAATTGATATCAAGCCAGAAGAATTTCTTGTTGGTCAAATCAATCTTGATGAATTAATTTCTTTTTTTCAGGAAATGGAATTTACTTCCCTATTAAAGCGAATTAATAAAATAGCAATCGGTAAAAAACAAGAGAGTAATCATAATTATCAATTCATTGATCATAATGATAAAGTAGAAAGAATGATTTTTTCTAAACAAACCATTCTTATTCCGGAAATTTTTGGAAGTAATTACTATATAGGAGATTTTCTTGGATTAGGGATTGTAACGGATAAGGATGCCTATTTTGTCCCCAAAAACATCATTCAAAACTCTTTAAAACTGAAAGAATTTTTAGAAGATGCTACTTATGAAAAAAAGACTTTTGATAGCAAAGCGTTATTGGTCGTATTAGCGAGAGAAAACATTCATTTAGAAGGGGTAGTTTTTGACTTATTG
>JAAYBG010000034.1 GCA_012718985.1 Acholeplasmataceae bacterium | reverse complement strand
ATATCTTATTGTTGAATAAGGGATTTTCTTTTTTGTGGTCAGTAGCGTCGAATCCAAATCGGATAATATTAAATATTTTTCCATATTTTCACCTGTGGCCATTATACCATAATAAAAATAAAAACAGGCTGTTTTTGTAAGAAAGAGAGAACGTTATCAAGATAATCGTATTTACTTTACAAAAAAACTGATATATAATAGATTGAAAAAATCCTAAGAAATGCAGGTGCTAGTATGGGAAAACAAAAAAATAAATTCTGGGTGTTTATTGGTAAACAAGGGAAAATGCTCCTCGATTATTTAATCAAAACAATGAATGGAATGGCCTTTGGACTATTCTCAACCCTGATTATCGGTGTAATTATTGATCGTATTGGAATTATCGTTGGATTACAAGAAATTAGAGACTTAGCTACGATTCTAAAAGGCTTTATGGGAATTGGCATTGGTATTGGGGTCGCTTGGTCGTTGAAATTAGATGGGCTAAAATTAATCGCTGCTGGTATTAGTGGAGGTATTGCCACTAAAGTAGCAAACGATCCTGTAGTCGCTTATTTATGTGCTGTTGGTTCTATTGAAATTTTAAATTTGATTTTAAGAAAGAAAACCCCTGTTGATATTATTATTGTCCCTTTATTGTCTGCTGCAGTTGCTTTTGGCCTTGCTTTACTAGTGGGGACTCCGGTAGCTAATATGATGACAGCACTAGGCTTATTTATTGATAATGCAACAAAATTGCAACCATTCTTAATGGGAATAATCATTTCTGTTGTTATGGGAATGGCCTTGACAGCACCGATTTCAAGTGCAGCGCTTGCGATTGCTATCGGCATCAGTGGAATTGCTGGTGGAGCTGCTGTAGTCGGCTGCTGTGTACAAATGCTAGGATTTGCTGTTATGTCGCGAAAAGACAATAACATTGGAATTGTCTTATCAGTTGCTTTTGGTACCTCAATGCTTCAATTTAAAAACATTCTCCGAAAACCTATTATTTGGCTTCCAACAATCATTGTTTCTGCGATTTTGGGTCCATTATCTACTTTAGTCTTTAAAACAGAATGCGTCAGTGCAGGCGCAGGAATGGGAACTAGTGGTCTGGTTGGTCAATTTGGAACCTTGGAAGCAATGGGAACAACTTCTCAGTTTTATTGGTCATTGATTGTTTTAGAATTTCTCTTGCCGATTGTTCTTGTACTGATCATCGATATTCTATTTAGAAAATTCAAATTAATCAAGCCAGGAGATTTAAAAATATAAATCTAGTTTACAAAACTGAATAGATAACCACCATTTAATGATTCTTTAAATGGTGGTTTTTTTGTTTTACATCACTATAATCAAGAAAAAAAAGACCGTTGACTTACCCTGTCAACGGTCTGAATAGTTCAGAAGAACTACTTTTTCCTTATTTACCTTGGAAGATTTTAATTATTTCATCGCTATCTATGGTAATACCAATTGGCAACAAGAAACAATTTCTATTTACTAATTCCGATTTTTGAGCATCTTCTAAAGCTCCTCTTAATGTTGCACTATTTTCAATGGCTTCATCCATTTCTTTTGTAGATTTAAATTCAAAAACAATAGCAAAATTAATCAAATCCTTTTTAAAAGCATGAACAGTAACGATGACTTCTTTTGCTTCTCCATCCTTATTTTTACTACTTTCAACAGCATTTTTGTAAGAATCAGCTAATTCTTGAGAATAAGTCCAACCAGCGTCTTCGAAAGATTTTTTTACTTTCGGAAAAACAGAAGCGCCACAAGCAGTTAGTGTAAATAGTAACACCAAGCCCAAACATAATCCAGAAATAAATTTTAGAGTTTTCATCTTCATTTTAGATACTTCCTTTCCGATAAAATTATAACATTTTAAAAAACAAAAATCAACCGGTAAAACTGTTTTTAAAAAATATCACAGATGAAACGGATTATAATTGACAATCAAGGGTCGATATTATATAATTTTTTATAACCGACCAAAGGGTCGGAGAATGGAGCAACCATGAAATCAATTAGTGAATACAGTGTAAAAAAACCGATTTCTATTATCATGATGACGTTAATAGTTATCGTTCTGGGTGTGTTTTCTTTATCGAAGATGAGCCTTAGTTTGTTTCCCGATGTAAATTTACCCTATGTGGTAGTAGTAACTACTTACACAGGAGCAACTCCTGAGGAAGTAGAAGTGGAAGTAACGAAAAAAATTGAAAGTAGCGTTAGCGGGGTTACGAATTTTGATGGTATCACCTCAAGTTCATCAAAGCATTATGCAATGTCGGTGATTACGTTTGTTGAGGGGACGAATATGGATACCGCTTTTTTAGATATTCGTGAGTCGCTTGATCGGATTAAGTTTAAAGAAGGTGTTTCTTCACCGATGATTATGCGAATTTCTCCGGATATGTTACCGGTTATGACCCTTACTATATCGCGAGATTATGGAAAAGAAGTCTCAGATGAAGAGGCTTTAATTGCAACAACTAAATGGTTGGAAGAAGAAGTACAACAAAAACTGAATCAAACAGAAGGGGTGGCTGATGTTTCTATCAGTGGAACATCGGATACTGTTTTAAAGATTACTTTAAATGATGTTGCCTTAAAAGAATTATCGTTATCAAACGAACAAGTTTTGGATAAAATCAATCGCAGTAATATTGAAGGATTAGTCGGTTTTAGTCTCGATACGGATGGAATTCAAATGCTATATATTGGAAATAAAGTAGAAGGATTAGCCAACCTGAAAGAAATTCCTATTTTTTATGATGATGTTAATGATAGAATATATGTTCTCGAGGAACTAGCTCAAATCCAACTAGTTAATAATGATGATGCTTCCTATAGTAAAATTAATGGTAAATTAGGGGTTATTATTTCTATTCAAAAACAATCAGAATACGGGATTACAGAAGTTGTAAAAGCGATTAATACAACTCTTGAAGAAATCGCTGCAGCTGAAGAAAGATATCCAGTCAGCTATCAAAGTATTCTTGATCAAGGTAAATACATTAACCTTGCCATCTCGACGATTGTTGAAAACATTTTACTAGGTGCTATTCTTGCGGTTATTGTACTGATTATTTTCTTGCGTGATTGGAAAGCAACAGGAATTGTTGCCGTATCAATGCCGGTTAGCATTATAGGTACCTTTGCCTTGATGTATTTTACTGGAATTACTTTAAATGTAGTTAGCATGGGTGGTTTGGCATTAGGAGTAGGAATGCTCGTTGATAACTCGATTGTGGTTATTGAAAATATTTACCGAATGTTGAGTGAAGGGGCATCGAAAAAAGAAGCGGCGATTTATGGAACAAAACAAGTGGCAGCAGCAATTACTTCATCAACACTAACTACGATAGCTGTGTTTATCCCTATGTTTTTTATGGAAGGGATAATTGCCGATGTTTTTCGTAGTATGTCGTTAACGGTTATTTATTCTTTAACGGCTAGTTTACTGGTGGCGATTACGATTGTCCCATCTGCAAGTGGTCATATATTGAAAGAAAAGAAAGAATATAATCAAAGTAAATTCGGAAAAAAAGTATTTCACATTTATGAAAAGACATTAGGCTATACGTTGAGACATCAAGCAATCACGATTATTTTAGTCCTTGTTTTCTTTGTTGGTAGTGGTTTATTGGCTTATTCCAGAGGTTTTACGTTAATGCCGAAAACCGATGAAGGGAGTATCAGTGTTACTTTAACGGTAGATAAAAAAACGGATTTTACAAACTTAAGTAAAATAGCAGACGCAACGACGAATCAAATCAGGGAAGAAATCGACGATTTAGATATCATTTCTACGCAAATAGGGTCTTCTGGAATATTATCTTCGCTGATGGGTGGTTTTGGGGGAACTCAATCTACCGTTAATTATGAGATTTCTTTGAAAGATGATCGTAAACTCTCAACAACCCAAAATCTCGCTAAGGTCCGCGATATCTTTACAAAATTTGATTATTCTGTAGTAGAGGATGGAAAAACCATCGATATTGAGGTATT
>JAAYBG010000033.1 GCA_012718985.1 Acholeplasmataceae bacterium | reverse complement strand
TAAACGTTTAGCACAGCGTGCTGCGTCCATCGCTACATTTCCGCCACCGACAACCGCAACATTGTTCATTTTCTTCAAGGGAGTGTCATATTCTTTTTTGTAAGCCTTCATTAAATTAATTCTCGTTAAAAACTCGTTAGCGCTTAAAACGCCATTGTAGTTTTCTCCTGGAATGTTCATGAATTTTGGTAAACCCGCACCTGTACCGATAAAAATAGCATCGAATTCTTGTCTTAGGTTTTCTAATGAAATGGTTTTACCGACAACAACATTATTCTCAAATACAACACCCATTTGTTTCAGGTTATCGATTTCCGCTTTGACTATTCGCTTCGGCAATCGAAATTCAGGAATTCCATAGACTAAGACACCGCCATTTTCATGCATCGCTTCATAGACGGTAACTTGATAGCCTTTTCCTATTAAGACACCAGCACAGGCAAGACCGGCAGGTCCCGAGCCGATGATGGCGACTCGATATTGATTTTTTGTTGTTGGAATTTTTGCCCTACCTTGGTAGTGATCAGCGACATAACGTTCTAAACGACCAATGGCAACAGCTTCTCCTTTAATCGCTCGCACACATGTAGATTCACATTGTGACTCTTGGGGGCAAACTCTCCCGCAGATTCCGGGTAATAAATTCGCTTCACTGATTATCTGATAAGCACTCTCTACATCTTTTTCTTTGATTTTTTCGATAAACCGGGGAATGTCAATTGCAACAGGGCAAGACTTTACACAGGGTTTTGTCTTACAATTCAAGCAACGCTTGGCTTCTAAATAAGCCTCTTCCTCATTATACCCTAGAGCGACTTCTTCAAAGGTAGTTAATCGTTTTTCTATATCCAATAATCGCATTTCATTTTTACTATTCATGAGTGACACCTTTAAATAGATTACAAGTTTGTTCGCGTGATGCCTGTTCTTCTTCTAGATACATTTTATTACGCATGATCGCCTCATCAAAATCAATTTCATGAGCATCGAAATCAGGACCATCGACACAAGCAAATTTCGTTTTACCACCGACGCGGACACGACAACATCCACACATTCCCGTACCATCAATCATAATCGGATTCATGCTGACAATGGTTTTAATCTGATATTTTTTAGTAAGTAAGGCGACAAATTTCATCATGATTAAAGGACCTATGGCGATGACTTCATCGAACTGATGACCTTTCATGATTAATTCTTCTAATTTGTGAGTAACTAATCCTTTTTCACCAGCACTTCCATCATCAGTCATAATCGATAAATTGGTACTATAACGTTTGAATTCTTCTTCTAAAATGATTAAATCGCGATTACGAAATCCAATTATCGTCTCAACATGAACACCTTTCTCAAATAACCCGCGAGCGACTGGTAGTGCGATGGCACAACCAACTCCACCGCCGATGACGCAAACGTTCTTTAAATTCTCAAGATTGCTGGGTTTGCCAAGTGGACCGACTACATCGCGGATTTTATCGCCTGCGGTCAATTGTGCTAGTTTCATCGTCGTTGTCCCTACCAACTGAAAGATAATTCTAATCCATCCTTCCGTTCTCGAGTAATCAGCGATTGTTAGCGGAATTCGTTCTGCTTCTTCAGTAGCGTGAACGATGACAAATTGCCCAGGTAAACAAACTTTCGCAATTCTACTGGCAGTAATTTTAAATGATTTTACATCTTTATTTAATGTTTTCGCTTCGATAATGTTAAACATCTTTTTCTCCTCTTAGATAAGGGTTTGTCTTTCTCTCCCAAGCGAGAGTCGTCGCTTCTCCGTGACCAGGATAAAGGTAGTAATCACCTTCAAGATCGGCTAATTTTATCAGTGATTCTTTTAGGTTCTGCGAATTACCCGTTGGTAAATCCGTACGACCTACATTATTTTTAAAGAGAGTATCTCCGGTAAAGATTACCTCGTTCAGGATAATACATTGCGAGCAATTACTATGACCACTTGTATGAATGATTTTACATTCCATATTCGCTAGTAAATATTGTTTTCCATCTTGAGTAAAATGGAGCAAATCCTTAGGAACAGTAACAGCTACCTGAAAACGACAAAAACAGGATAAATTCTTTAATGGATTGGCCAGTTTATCACTAGCATAAGGATGAAGGTAAACAGGTACTTCTTCATCAAGGTAACTATCTAAAGCGACAATATGATCAAAATGAGCGTGAGTGATTAAGATTGCGACAATCTTAATTTCCTTTTCTAGTTTTAGTTTCTGTTTCGGTACAGCCGGATCAATAATAATGGCTTCTTTATCTTTTATTACGACGTAGCAATTGCCATCATATCGCTCATCGATAAACGTTTTTATTTTCATCATTGTTTGCTGGCAGCGTGCATTGCCCCGTAAATACCGGCATCATTTCCTAAGGTTGCCAACATAAACTTAGTGTTTCTTACCGAATAGAAACATAATTTTTTGAATTTATTGGCGACTTTTTCACATAAGTAAGCTCCAGCCTTACTGACACCACCGCCGAGAATAATCACTTCGGGATTTACCACATCGGCAATGGTTGCACAACCACTAGCTAAATAGTCAGTCATGCTTTCTACAACCTGGATACTCACTTCATCTCCTTCTTTTGCAAAGTCAAAAACCTCTTTACAGGTTAAATTAGCTTTATTTAATCTAGTATTTTTTCCTTTTCTTAGTTCATAGGCTGTCTTAACAACCCCCGTAGCACTGGCATATTGTTCTAGGCAACCGAATAAACCACAACTACAACGGCGGGGATTGGTTTCTTGCACTCTGATGTGACCAACCTCACCCGCTGAACCAGAGAAGCCTTCCAATAATTGGTCATGAATGACGATTCCGCCGCCAACTCCAGTTCCCAAAGTAATCATAACTACATGATGATAGCCTTTCGCACTACCATAGGCTACCTCACCAAAAGTTGCCGCATTAGCATCATTGACAATGGCAACATGAGCGTGAGGATAGTGTTTTTTTACTTTTGATGTTAGATCTATTTCTTCCCAACCGAGGTTTTGAGCTCCTAAAACGATTCCCTTTACGACAGGTCCAGGAACTCCAATTCCAATTCCCTCTAAAGTATCTTGTCCGAGCAATTCATCAACAACGCGGAAAATATCATTGATAATGCGGCTACCGTAATCAGTGGTATCCGTTTTAATCGATTTCTTCTCGATCAATTGGCCATCATTAAATTTTCCAACTTTTATTTCTGTTCCACCAATATCAACCCCTACAATTACCTTCATCAAAACCTCCTATAATCATAAATCTAGTCGTATTATAACATAAATAGCAAAAAAAATGGAAATAAGCTTTTAGAAAAAAGACTTAGTTTTCGCTAAGCCCATGATTTTTGTTCGTCGGTGACAACCTGTACTTTAATTAAATTGGTTCCTCCGACTGTTCCTAACGGCACACCAGCAGAAATGACAACTATATCCCCATTTGTAACATAGTTCATATCTTTAGCTGCTTTAATCGCTTTTTTAAACATTTCATCTGTTGTTTTCATCAGTGGTACTTCAATTGGATATACTCCCCAATTTAATGATAACTGATGATAAGTCTTACGCAAATGAGTAGGAGCAATAATCGGTTCTTCTGGACGAAACTTCGACATATTTCGTGCTGTTTTTCCGCTTTTCGTTACTGCGATAATCGCTTTCGCGCGAACATCGCGGGCAGTTGTGCAGGTCGCATCACTAATCGCATTGGTTACATCGCCTAAACAGGTATCGTGAGATATTTTTTGATACTGCGTTAAAGAAAAAATATCCTTTTCTGCTTGGATAGCGATTTTACTCATCGATTCTACTGCTTGAACAGGATAGGCTCCATTAGCCGTTTCGCCGCTTAACATAAGCGCAGAAGTTCCATCAAATACCGCATTCGCTACATCAGAAATTTCCGCTCTGGTCGGATAGGCATTGGTTATCATCGACTCCAACATTTGCGTTGCAGTAATCACAACTTTCCCCGATTGATAACAACGAGTGATGAATTGTTTTTGAATCCCCGGAAGTTTTTCATAATCAACTTCTACTCCCATATCACCACGAGCAACCATGATTCCATCAGAATTGGCGAGAATGCTTTCAAAATTGTCAATTCCTTGTTGATTTTCAATTTTAGAGATAATCCTAATCGATTCTCCTCCATGATCATCAAGAAATCTTCGAACATGTTGGACATCTTCTTTACTGCGAATAAAAGAAGCCGCAACATAATCAACATCTTCTTTAATTCCAAATAATAGATCTTGTTTATCCGTCTCACTTAAATAAGGCATACTCAAATGGATAGAAGGAATATTGATTCCTTTGTTATTGCTGATTCTTCCTCCGCGTGTAACCAAACAATGAATGTTTCTCCCCTCAATTGCTTGCACAATCATTTCTATTTTCCCATCATCGATTAATACTTTACAACCAAGCTGGATATCCTGAACGAGGTTGGGGTAAGTAACGGCAACTTGATTTTCATCTCCAAGGACATCATCAATCGTTAAGGTGAATGGTTGATTATTTTTTAAAATAACCGCATCGTTAATAAACTTTTTCACTCTAATTTCTGGACCTCTGGTATCGAGTAACAAAGCAGCTGGTAGGGAAAGTTCATCGCGGACTTTACGAAATGTGCCCATTAGTTTTTTATGATCTTCATGAGTTCCATGAGATAAATTGAAACGGGCAACGTTCATCCCCTTGAGTAACATTTGCTTTATCGTTGCTTCACTATTGCTAGCTGGTCCTAAAGTACAAACAATTTTTGTTTTTTTCATTTGTACCCTCCTTATTTATTTTGTTTTGGTAGCAAAACTTCCCATTTTATCTGGGGTAAATCTTTCCATAATTTATCTAAATCGTATCTTTCTCGCTCTTCGGCAGTGAAAATATTCACTAATACATCATTAAAATCGACCAACGCCCAATAACCACCGCGTAAGCCTTCGACACCGCGAATGGCAAAACCGGTTTCAAAACTCTTTTCTTTCAATCGCTCAACAGCTGCTTGTAATTGCCTGGTCGAGTTTGCTGTTGCGATTACTGCATAGTCAAATAATGGGGTAATTTGTTTGGTCTCATAAATTTTGATGTCTTTTACGCGGGCATCATCAATTGCCATAATTACATTTTTTAATAAATTCATTCATTCTCCTTTAGGTATTTTTTATATCCATAATAGGTAAGATAGGCATTCTTGTGAATTTTATCTCCCTTTGTTTGCAAATATTCTAGAATGTATTGTGCTGTCATCGCAATCGCTTTTTTGATATTGACACTAGATATCTTTCTTATTTCTTCAACAATCTCACCATTTCGATTTGGTTCAATAAAATCAGCGAGATAAATCACCTCTTGTAAGGGAGTCATCGCTTCATTTCCAAAGGCATGATAATAAATGGCTTGCAAAATTTCCTCATCGGTAATCGATAGCTCTTCTTGAATAACATAGCATCCTAATATGGCATGATAAATTTTCTCTACTTCTAAGAGGATTTCTTTATCGAGCTGATAAGTTTCGACAATCCCTTGATATCGTGCTAAACTCTCGTACTTCGCATAATCGTGAATTAATCCTGTCAAGTATACCTTTACCTGATCTAATTCTGGGTAAAACCGTTGCGCTAATTCAACCGCTGTTTCAGCAACACCAATCGAGTGGTTGTAGCGTTTTTCTGCCTTACTCGCATTATTCAATTGAAATTTTTGATAGACTTTTTCTTGATAACGGTTCATTGAATTAAAGCCTCTCTTGCCTTTACTTTAATCGGTTCAAAGCACTCAACTTCTACTTTACCTTGACCAACGATACTCATAAAGCCTAAACCAGCAATACTAATATCGACTCGCCCATCGATAATAAACTCGTGTTTGATCATTTTCCCTAGTCTTTGGCGCTCTGTTTCCGTAGGTATGAGCAATAGGTCATCGACATGTTTGATATAAAATTCAACAGCATTGATTAATTTTGTCCGATGAATGACGATTTGATTGGCAAAGTATGCAACAAATGATGATTTTTCACCGCTAACAAAATTAAAAACAGCAAAGCCGCCGACAAAAAGCGTTTGTTCTGGATTTAATTGATAAACCCTAGGTTTGACATATTTTTGTGGTATGACCAGATTCAACGTCGTTTTATCCAAATATTTGGTCATTTGGAAATCATGAATAATCCCTGGTGTATCGATAATAAAGGTTTTTTCAGGAAGCGCTAGTTTAATTAAGCCTAGTGTTGTTCCCGGTAGATTACTCACCGTAATCGGACTAGCCTTACTTTCAACAAGATCGATAATCTGATTGATAATCGTCGATTTTCCTACATTAGTTACACCAAAAAAATAAACTTCTTCTTCGTCTTTTAGTTGATAGATTTTATTTAACAATCTAAGGACATCTTGCTTTGATTTAGCTGAGATTAGCGAAACATTAATCGCATGAAGTCCTTGTTCTTTTAGATAAGTCCGTAAATAGTTCAATATTTTATTCGGTTTTGTTGAAGAGAGAAACAAATCGAATTTATTCGCAACTACCATGATTTTATTGTTGGGAAACAACTCATTGATATTCGAAATGATTGTTCCTTCTAAATCAAAAACATCGATGATGTGAACAACCAAAGCACGAGAAGCGGCGATTTTCTTGGCATTCGCCAGAAACTCTTTTTCGCTGATTGAAATATCGGCTACTCGGTTGTAATGTTGTAAATGAAAACAACGTTCACATAAAAAATGATCGGGGTTTTTGAGATAGACATCACTTCTGATATAACCCTTTTCATTAGGAGACGTTGTTTGAATTTTTACACCACATCCATCACATTTGGTTTTCAATAGTTTCACCTCGAAGATTGATTATTTTTAATGCCATTGCCGGATATTGTTTCAACATCCTTTTGATAATGATGTTTTCCGCAATCCGATTTACTTTAGTATACCATTTTTCATTTTTCTTTTTGATCGGTTTTACTAAAATAGCATCCAATTGATATAAATTAGAGCCTAAAACATCGGTAACGACTTGATCGCCAATGGTAAGCACTTCTGATTTTGTCTGGTAATTCGCTTTTGTCAGTGCTTTTTTAAATCCTTTTTTCAGTGGTTTACAAGCGCTATAAACATAATCCACATCAAAGGCTAAAGCAATTTTTTCAACGCGTTCTTTGTGATTATTAGAAATGAAAATGATTTGAAACCCTAATGTTTTGATCTCATCGATTAACTCCAAATGACGTCGTTCTGGTAAATCCCGATCATAAGGGACAAGGGTATTATCAATATCGATTAAGATTACTCGTTTTCCTAATTGATATAATTTGCGATAATCGATATCAAAAATAGTTCGATAGCAATCATAAGGAAGGAATTTTTTAGTTTTAAAAAACATAAATATCATCTTCATCACCATTTTCATTATACTAAAAATATCTTTTTTTGTCTATGATAAAGAGGAGTTCTAGTATAAATAAAACTCAAATAAACAACTTAAAAAAGTTTCTATTTGAGTAATTTTCTTATAATAATTTAATTTTTTGTTTTTCCAATGCTAGGATATCTTCTTCTTTCCAAATCGATGCTTGAACCTCACCGATATGGGCTTTTTCTAGCATAATAAGGCAAATCCGCGACTGTCCAATTCCGCCACCAATGGATAGGGGAATACTATCATCGAGAATGCTACGATGGAAAGGAAGATTTAATCGTTCCATTTTATTATTCTTTTGTAATTGACTTACTAAACTTTCTTTGTCTACTCGAATTCCCATTGAAGATAATTCAACGGCCATTTGCAATGGTTCATACCAAACCAAGATATCGCCGTTTAATTGCCAATCGTCATAATCAGGAGCGCGTAGATCGTGAGGAAGACCATTGGATAATTTATCACCGATACCGATGAGAAAGACAAGTTGTTTTTCCTTACAAATCGCATTTTCTCGTTCTTTAGGACTTAAATTCGGATATTTTTGGTAGAGTTCCTCGGCGGTAATAAAGGTTATATCTTCTTTGAAATTCATTTGTAAAGCAGGAAATTGCTGATTTACAATTTTTTTAGTATCCACTAAAGCCTTCACAATTTTTCGAACTGTTTCCTTTAGATAGTCTAAATTACGGTCTTCGGCGGTGATTACTTTTTCCCAGTCCCATTGATCGACATAAATGGAATGAAGATTATCCATCACTTCATCACGTCTAATCGCATTCATATCGGTATATAGCCCTTTTTGAACTGCAAAACCATATTTCCCTAGTGCCATGCGTTTCCATTTTGCTAGCGAATGAACTATTTCAGCATACTTCTTTGTATCTTTGACTTCAAAAGAAACTGGTCTTTCAACTCCACTTAAGTTATCATTTAATCCTGTATCGGAATAAACAAATAAAGGAGCGGATACTCTGGTTAAATCCAAATTTTTTGCTAATTCTCGTTCAAAGGTATCTTTCGCTAGTTTAATCGCATATTGGGTATCAAGAATGGATAACTTGCTAACATAGTTTTTTACTTCAAAAATGCTCATCGTTTTTGCCTCTTTTTTTTAGATTTTTGGTAAACTAGCAGCAGCAATTGATTGTCCTACCCGACGATTTTTCTCATCTGGCATCCTTATCTCAACATGACTCAGTTCCGGAAACTCGCTATGGAGAACGCGCCTTGCTACTTCTAATAAGGTGTTACCTCCTTTACCACTAACCACTCTTCCTAATAACAAAACATGTTTTATTTGATAGAAATGGGCATAATAAGCCAGAGTGTAACCTAAATAAATTCCAATGTTTTCGAAAATTTCGTTGGCCCTTGGATCGCCTTCTTCATTTAATTTTTGGACGATTTTTAATTTTTGAGCAGGAGCTAAATTCTCATCTAACTCAATTCCTGCTGGTTTTGCTAATTTGATGACTGCATCTTGTGAGAAATACTTCACTCCACAGCCATAATCCAAACTCCACTCATCAACCATAGCTTCTTTATGGGTATCTACAGGAACAAAGGCCAGTTCATTCAACCATCCTTTTAATTGTCCCGCTTCATCGACATATCCTGCGGCTTCGCTCGTGCCCATAGCAATTCCTAATACTTGATTGTCATTTAATTCCATCGCTCCAGCAAGGGCAGTAACATCACCGTCATTCGTCACGACTAGCGGTACATCGCCAAATTCTTTGGCAACATCGATATACATTGTTTCAACACGGCGTTTGAAATCTTCTTTGTTTACTTTTAAGAATAAAGAAGCTACTCTAATTTTATTATCGACATAAATACCTGCTGAAGATACGCCAATAGCATCAACACGTGGTAAATAAGAAGCGGCCTTTTTCATCGATTCTAAAATCCCTTGATAATGATATTCAGGGTCGGCTGTAATTTTAGGATACCATACTGTCTCTTCACTATATAAGACTTCGCCATCCATGACAGCAGAAACTTTACGATCGCTTCCACCAGCATCAAAGCCAATGCGACAACCATTCAAATCATTATTGAAAGAAACTGCTTCAAAATTTGGTGCAGGTAAATCTTCTTTCTTTACAAAAAGGATAGTCACTGGTTGGCTATAGACATCGCTCATGAATTCGTAATCAAATTCACGAATTCCTCCACTAGAATAGGCTTTTTGTAATTGCTCGGCAATAAACTTTGAGCCAGCAACATAGAGTTTATAACCACCAACAATCCAAAATAACGACTTTACAATTCGTTCAAGCATGGCAAAGTTTTCTTCATCATGGCCTGTTCCATCAACAAAGGTTTCAATATTATAAAAATAATTATAGCCGTGGCTACGCTCCAAACAAAAAATTACTTCTTGTTTCTTTTGTGCTTTCGCTACTGATGCTTGATATTTTCTTAACTCAAGAATCATTGGAGTAAAATTTTTGTCTAAACTAGGAATAAATTTCATTGATAGCCTCCTTATTGTTTAATATCGCGAATAATGATATCGAATTCTTCGCCACTTTCGTTTCTGATGGTGATACGGTCTCCTTTTTTACGATTGATAATTTCTTTTCCTAATGGTGATTCATTGGAAATCTTCCCTTTACTCGGGTCAGCTTCCAAGCTACCTACTAATGTATATTCCGCAACAAAACCATCATCATATTCTACAGTAATTTTCTTTCCTAAATTACTGGTCGTTTTTTTATTAATTTCTATTACATCAGAATTCTTGATAATATTCTCCAATTCTTTAATTCGCGCTTCAATGTTTGCTTGTTCATCACGAGCGGCATCGTATTCTGCGTTCTCTGATAAATCTCCTTGAGCACGAGCTTCTTTTAACGCTTCAACAATCCGAGGACGATCCACTGTTTTCAGTTTCTCTAGCTCTAATTTACATTTTTTTAATCCCTCAATTGTCAATTGATGTTTTCCGTTCATTTTCTACCTCCGTAATGATTTTAATATATTATACCAACATCTTGCTTGGAAAGCAAGATGTTTATTTTGCTTGGAAAGCAAGATGTTTTATCTTTTAAGCGACTCTTTAATAGTTAGTCACCTTTACGCATCATATCAAAGGGACTTAGCTTAAAAGGAACTTTTATTTTGACTATTTGCAAGGGATGGCGCGCAATTTCAAGCGGTTCTTTATTTTCGTTCATCATCATTGAGATTTGCATCTTCGTATTTGCTAACTGTGGTCCAAAAAACTCAACTACATCACCAAGGCTAAAGTAGTTCCGTTGTTCGATGGTGGCGATTTTACTTCGTCCATCATACTTTAAAACTATTCCTAAAAAATCCTTGGTCGGCATTTCACTTTCACTATGATAAAGTTGTTCATCGATGGTGGGCTTTCCTGCTAAAAAACCGGTTGATGAAAGCCTGTTTTCTGCTTTAGCGATTTCTTGGAGATAAAAATCCCAATCGATTAAACTCTCGTCACCGCCCGTTTTGTTATAGTCATCGATTAATAAACGATAACAGCGAACAACAGTGGCAATATAATATAGTGATTTCATTCTCCCTTCAATCTTTAAGGACTTAATTCCTAACGAAATCAAACGGAAAATATGTTTCAAACCGACTAAATCCTTAGAACCAATCGTAAAGAATTGTAGTTTATCGTTGATTATTTCACCATTTCGATATAAATCATAATTCCAGCGACAAGAATGTGCACAACCACCACGGTTGGCATCGCGATTAGTTAAGTGATTGCTTAACATACAGCGTCCAGAATAAGAAACACACATTCCCCCATGAATGAATACTTCTAATTCGCAGTCAGTGTTACGGACAATTTTTTCCATATCTTCTGGTAAGACTTCACGGGCGAGTACCACTCGTGAAAATCCCATTCGTTGATATTCGTTCACTGCACTACTATTAGTGCTCGAAAGTTGAGTGCTAATATGTAAGTCTAAACTAGGAGTCACTTCTTTACTTAATTCCGCGACACTCATACTGGAAACGATGATTCCATCGACTTTTGCTCGTTCAAGCGACTTCAAATACTGTTTTACCCCCGTAAAATCTTCTTCATGAGGGATAATATTCATCGTAACATAGACTTTTGCCCCATGACGATGAGCAAAACGGCACCCTTCTTTAATGTCTTTTAGGGTAAAGTTGCTGGCACGAGCCCGCAAACTAAACTTCTTACCGCCCATATAGACAGCATCAGCACCATATAAAACAGCAATTTTTAGTTTTTCCAAATCTCCTGCAGGAGCCAATAATTCAACCGGTGATTTTTGTTTTCTCATGATTTAGCCTCCATCTTTTTTCTTGGAGCCGGTCGATCTTTCAATAGAATCGATTGATTCATCAAAAACCCTGAAGAAATATTGGCATTGATCTGTTTTAAGCTTTCTTTGGTTACTAATTCTCCTTTTAATAGCTTAAAGTAGCAATCTAGAACCTTGATAACTGTTTGTTCTTCTAAAAACATTCCGTTAATACGAATATAATCGATAGAATCTTTCAATTCTAATAATTCTTCAAATAAAGTATAGATATAAGGCGTATAAATAAACGTTCCTTGGTCTCCTTGATATATTTTATAGAAATCATCGCGTAGTTCTTCTTTCAAAAACAACAATTCATTCTCCAAGGATTCTTTATTCGCACGAAACTCTTGATATAAAGTAAGCAGGTCACGACGCGAATAAAAAATTTGGTGATAACCATAGACTTCTAAAGCAAAACTAGCCTTCTTGGCTATTGTTTTAATCTCTTCTAGGCTCAATTCATTTGTTAGAAAAGAGGTAATTCCTTGCTTTCGATAATAGTTTACATCAAAACTACTAGCTATCAGGGTTTTCCCATCAAAAATCAGTTTCTCCAATTGATGATGTTTTCTAAAATAAGAAAAAACAGCCATATCACTATAAATGAATAAATCAAATAAAGGGAGTACTTTATCTAAATAATCGGTAAAATCTGTTAAATCGCGTTCTTCGATGATTCGGTCAATATTTAAAATCGCAATTTTTCCCTTTATTTTGATTTTTTTGCTTAGACTGGTAAGTGCAGGTAAAGCAACAGTAAACCCATTACAGCACGAATATTCGCGGGAATTGACGATAATACCATCAGCCTGATGATAATAATCAAGATTTTCGCTGATTAAATCGATAATGATTTTCATTATTCTTCTCTCCTTTGACTTACCGCCATTCCGTCTCCTAAAGCAAAAAATGAAGTATTAAAATCAGGGTGATTTGTTAACCAATGGTTATAATTATCGATCTTATTTACTAAATGACGGGTATTCTTGCTCATCGTTTTCTCTTTATCATTAACCAATCCATGGAAAAGTAAATTGTCGGTAACAACTATTCCCTCCTTAGCCAATAAAGGAGTATACTTTGTAAAGAACTTTTGATATTGTGCCTTAGCAGCATCGATGAAAATCAAATCATAATCGCCATCTAAATTCTCCAGCTTATATAAAAGAGCATCGGCATGAATAACCGTGATTTGGCTTGTCAGACCAGCCTCTTCAATATTTTCTAAGGCTTGACGATATAAACTTTCATCTTTTTCCAGCGTCTCAATAAAAATCTCACGACCCATCATCGCCATATTTATAGCGCTAAAGCCAATCGCAGTGCCAATTTCTAAGATTCGTCTTACTTTTTTTGTTTTGACTAAAAACAATAAAAAGACCAATCCTTCATCATCAATGATTGGCACTTTTTGATTTAAAGCAAGCTCTCGCATTTTTGTAAGAGTTGTGCTTTGAGGAAGTCGATTTAATTCTTGAAAATACTTATTCATAATAATTAATCCTCTCTAATTAATATTATAAGATAAAAGTACTTTTTCTTCAAGAATTTTACGCCATTTTATTAATCATATAGTATACTGCTTCTTTATAACGGCTTAATTTACATAAAATATCTATATATTCCTCTTGATAAATTTGATTATAAAACTTATGAAGATAATTATAGCTATAGGGAATCACATCGTATTTCAAATATTCCAATAAATCATAGGTTTTAGTTGCCGTAAATTTAATTTCCAGAAATTTAATGAACTTATGATGAATGGTATCATCTGTGTTATACGTTACTTGAGGGATTAATTGGAGAAATTGATTTTGGTATTCATCATTACGAAGCTGATAAGCGCAATAACCAATCAGCGCGAGAAATCTTGCTTGATCGGATAAAGAATACTCCTTGATCTCTTCATATACCATTTTATATTCTTTGGCAGCTAAAAGCACAAGATATTTAAAATAGATGATATCGATATCACAAAGATTCGATAGTGATTCAAAACTAATTCTTTTAGCCGCTTTGGCACTTAATTCAGGGTAATCCTTTCCGCGAAACAATTGATAAGTTAGTTCGATTAAAATTTGACGTTTCGATGGATAACTGATAAAATATTCTTTCTTTAGCACTTCGAAAGCGCGTAACATTTGCGGGTAGCGACGCATTTGGTAAGCAACAAAAACGCGTTGTTCATAACTCATCGCTCTAATTTTCGGATTGGTGATATTGATGATTTCTAAACAACAAGTATATTTGTAAGCTTCATGAAATTGATGAGTGATGACATAATAAGAACATACTAAAAATAGTAAAAGAATAGCTTGTTCTTCGGTTAAAGACTTTTTGATTTCATCGAGAAGGGCAATTTCTTGCTTGAATTTATCATATTCTTTATTCACTAAAAAATAAAACGAACGACTTAGATAGACATTTGCATTGTTTACTTTCCAGTTAACGCTTAGGTAATAATCTTTAACCTTTTCAAAATCGCAAAGGAAATAAGCTTCTATGATTGTATTTAGTTCAACATCTGCTTCACTATCGACTAAATTTTTATAATCGATATTTACCCTTTCAAATAATGAATGGACATAATCTTCAGCTGGGACAATATCTTGATTCTCAACCTTACACAAATAACTGACACTACAAATCCCCTTCGCCATTTCTTCTAGTGTCATATT
Organism: Acholeplasmataceae bacterium; assembly: GCA_012718985.1. Classification (GTDB taxonomy): domain Bacteria; phylum Bacillota_I; class Bacilli_A; order ML615J-28; family CAG-698; genus JAAYBG01. The sequence goes on along the minus strand of JAAYBG010000033.1, from coordinate 9 downwards.
GTGTTTGAT
>JAAYBG010000032.1 GCA_012718985.1 Acholeplasmataceae bacterium | reverse complement strand
GTTGCTGCAATTGTTTTAAAGGAATTTTGTTTCTGACCATGATATTTAATATGCTGATCAAAATAACTTTCTAATTGATACTCAAATAAACCAGCTTTTGAACGCTTCATCAGTTCTTCAATTCCTGTTTTTGTTATCGCAATGCTCGCTTTAATTTTTTCGATTTCTTCAGGTTCTTTTGTTCCGCGTAATTGAACCACAATGTTATAACTATTATTAATGATTATTTCTGGATACTTTATTTTGAATTCATTTGCATAATCCAATGCCCAATTGCTATAGTTAGGGTCATCACGACGTTCTAAATTCAAGTAAATTTCTCGATAACATAAACCACTAGCCCGTGTATTATTGAATAATGAATAAATCGTTTTTGTGAAAGTATTGAGATATTTAACTGTTTCAATTCCAGAAATTTTCGTCGCTTCTTCTTTTGTTAATTTTGCTCCATACCATTTTACATAGAGTGGGTCATTTTCTTCCACAAACAATATTTCATCATAACTATTTTTATGTTTAATTAATACTAAAATAACCTCTGCCTGATTAATCCCTGTCAGATAGTAAAAGTTTTTTTCAACAACAAAATCAAAATCCTGATCGCCGCTTTTGGGAAAAATTTTACCTGAATGAAAGATAGAAATAGTATTTTCTTTTACCTTATCTAAATATTTTTTTCTTGTTTTTATATAGAAATTATGATCCATACTGTTTATTCTCCCTTAATATGATTGATTAATTCCATCACTTTTTGTTCGATTTCTTTGCTTCGAAGGATAGAATCATGACGACTATTGGTAACTACGGAAATATAAACCTTCATTTTTGGTTCTGTTCCGCTTGGACGAAGGACAAACCAACTGCCATCATCAAGAAAATATTTGATGACATTGGCTTTTGGTAAAGCGAGTTTTGTTGTTTGATTATTTTCAAAACGCTGTTGCAATAAATAATCTTCTTTGGCAACTATCTTCAAACCTTGAAAATTACTTTGCTTTTCGTTGTGAAAGTAATTCAAGATTTCTTCAATTTTTTGAGCTCCACTAGCCCCTGTCAAAGTGATATTAATCAAATGATCATGGTAATATCCGTATTCTTGATAGATTTCCTCAAGAACATCGACAAGCGTTTTTCCTTGATTCTTGTAATAACAAGCTACCTCACTACATAATAATAATGCTTGCAAGGAATCTTTATCGCGAACGAAATCACTTACTACATAACCATAAGATTCTTCATAACCAAAGAAAAACTCACGCTCTGTATTTTCTAATAGTTTTGCCTGCTCACCAATATATTTAAAACCTGTCAATGTTGAGATGACATCTAAATGATATTTTCGGGCAATTGCTGCTCCTAAAGGCGAAGTAACGATAGTATTGAATAAAACTCCTTTTTTCTTTAAGGTTCGATATTTTGCAAGATATTGAATTAAGATGGCTCCTGTTTGATTTCCTGTCAATAGCACATAATTTCCTTGATGGTAAACAGCTATACCCATACGATCAGCATCAGGGTCTGTGGCAATACAAATATCAGCATGATGCTTTTTTGCGTAGGTGATTGCTAAATCAAATGCTTCTTTGTTCTCAGGATTAGGAGAAGAGACTGTTGAAAAATTAGGATCAGCAACCATTTGTTCTACAACAGGAATACATGAATATCCCGTTTCTTGTAATAATCTTTGTCCTAATAAGCTTGATGTTCCATGTAGAGGAGTAAAAACAACGAGGAAGTTTTCTTTATTTAAATCTGGATGGACACGAATTGATTTTACTTTATTTAAGTAAGCCGTATCAATGCTATCATCAACGATTTCAATATATCCTTTTTGTTTTAGACTAGCAAAACTTTCTACATCAATCTGAAAAGCATCAGGTGCTTTTGCAATCTCATCGATAACAATATCCGCTAAATCCGGTACTAACTGACAACCAAAATCATCATATATCTTGTAACCATTATAATTAGGTGGATTATGACTGGCGGTAATGACAATTCCTCCCGTTGCTTTTAATTCTCTTACAGCAAAACTTAATTCTGGTGTTGGTGTTATCTTATCAAACAACAATACCTTAATTCCCATCGTTGCCAATACTCTTGCTGATTCTTCAGCAAACAACCGGGAATTATGGCGACAATCATAAGCAATCACAACAGAAGGATTGGCTTTTTTTGTTTGTAATATGTATTGACCATAACCATAATTAGCGCGTCTCATCGTATAAATATTCATTCGATTTGTTCCTGGCCCTAAAATGCCTCGCATTCCCCCCGTACCAAAAGCTAAATCCGTATAAAAAGCTTCATAGTAGTCCTCTTCAGTAAAACTATCCAGTTCCTTTTTTAATGTTTCATCTAAATCCTTGTAGTTTTTCCATTTGACAATATCGGTTAACATTCTAGTCCCTCCCTATAAAATCACGATCGATAGTGATAATTAAATTATATTTCTTGTTAATTTTTTTAACTTCTTTTTCTATATGTATTTTTAAATCTTCATCGGATAGGTGATATTTTACCGGTACGACGAGATCAAACAAAATATTGGTATGTGTATCTCCATAAACAACACGAAAATCATGGAAATGCAGGTTCTCATCTATACTGGTCACAATAGCATTTATTTTTTCTCTTAATCTTATTGTCTTTTCATCATCAAAATCAACGGGGTCCATATGAATAACTAAGCTAATTCCTCTTTCATTCATAAAGTCCTTTTCAATATTATCGATGAGGTCGTGACTAATAATAATATCAACTTTAGCATCTACTTCAACATGTACGGTAATAAAAGTTTTAACCGGTCCATAAGAATGAATGACTAAATCGTGAATTCCTAAAACACCGGGATAACTTTCTATTTTTTTTGTTACTTCCTCAACAAATTCTTTTGTTGGCGCTTCCCCGATTAAAGGAGAAACAGTTTCCTTAATTAGTTTAATCCCACTGATGATAATAAAAATAGAAACGACCACTCCCATATAACCATCAAGGAGTAGTTTAGGGAAGAATAAAGTCACGACTAACGAAATTAAAACTACCGCTGTTGATATACAATCATTCAAACTATCTGTTGATGTCGCAATTAGGGTTGTTGAGGCGATTAATTTTCCCACTTTCCGATAAAAAATACTCTGCCACAGTTTTACAACAATCGAAAGGACCAATATCCCTATCATCATTAATTGCGTCTTTAATTCTAGTTCTTCATAAGTTGGTGTTATAATTTTTTGAATAGAAGACTTTGCCAATAAAAGGCCAATCACAAGAATAATGAAAGAAACAAGCAAACCTGTAATATATTCGATTCTTTGGTGTCCATAGGGATGTTCGTTATCGGCAGGCATACTCGATAATTTAAAACCGATTAAGGTGATAATTGAACTTCCAGCATCTGATAAATTATTGATTCCATCAGCTGTAATGGCAATACTACTAGTAAGTATACCCGTTATAATCTTTACAGCACATAAAAAAATATTGCTGATAATTCCTACAGCGCTGCTTAATTTTCCATATGCAACTCGGACTTTATTGTTATTATAGTCTTGATGATTTCTAATAAATATTTTAGCCAATAATCTCAACATAAAATTTGCCTCTTTTTACTAATTCTATTTTACACTTTCTTTTCCTTTTCTTCAAGTCATTTTAATGGTTATTCTCTAAATAAATTTTCGCTCTCTTGATGGCAAGTCATTTAAGGATTAATCAGTAATAAGACCTTTGAAAAACCATCTGGCGGTAAATTTACCCTTATAAACAGCATAATAACATTATCAATCAGATAAAAATGAAAAATAGTTGATAATATCTATCAACTATTTAGAGAAAGGAAAACTATTCTATGCTAATCAAAACTTTTGTTTCATCGGCATCAATATTGACAATTTCGCCAGTAAAATCATTCTCAATGCAAGCGATGATTGCCTCAATATCAATACTATCTTTCACCTCATCATCGACATGATTTAGTGATTTATCGATAATTTTATTTACCCCGCTAGATCCCAATGTACTTTTCAAAAAAGCTACTGGTATTGTAATGTTAACTCGTCCTCCATTGTCATCCACTTTGATTTTTAAAAACTTACCCTTCTTTTTCCCTGTTTCCTCTTTTGCATGAACAGTATCTTGAACATTCATCGACTGCTTTTGTTTGTCGATAGAGGATAATAATTCATTTGCTTCTGCTGCATTGATAATTCCATTCTCCAGCATTTCTAATATTTTTAGTCTTTCATCATTCATCTTTACTAAACCAGCCTCTCATCTTTTCTCCTAAATTTTCCATTTGTTTTCCAAAATCCTTAAAATTTTCTTTTACTGTCTTATCACCAATACGATTTAATTTTTCTTCAATATCGGCAATAGCTTTTTTTATTTCTGCTTTAGCCTTCTCAAATTCCGCTTTTACTTTTTTTAATGCTTCGCCATCCCTAATCTTTTGCGATGCTTTTAGTTCTGCTTGTTCAATTTTTTCTAAAGCTTTACGCATTTTTGCTAATGCTTTTTTTAATTTTTCTTTTATTTTCTTTTCATCGTCAATTCTTTCAAAGATTTCTTCTTCAAAAATTTCCCCTTCAACATACTCTTTTTTCTTCTTCTCTTCCATTGTTCTAAATAATTCCTCTGCTTCTTGAGCAGTGATAATTCCCTCTTCTAACATTTTTAAAATTTTCGTTCTTTCTTCCATAACAATCTCCTCATTTATAGTTTCTTCAATAACGCAGTTGCTTCTTCAAACGATATTTCTTTACTGGCTAAGCGTTCCAAGATTTCTTGTCTTTGGATGGAAACTTTATCTTCTTCTAACTTATCATATCCTAAAACAGCAAGGATTTCATTCAACATTTTTTTAACTGTCGGATAGGAAATATTCATATCTTTTTCTACTGATTTAATACTCCCTTGATTTTTTAAAAATATTTCAATAAACATCAATTGTTCCTTGGATAGTTTGGCTAATTTAGTCAAGGCAAATTCACCACTAATTTCAATTCCACAATTATCACAATGTAGTCGTGAAATAGTCAGTTCCTCACTACAAACAGGGCATTTAGAAATTACTTCTTTTCGCATACTTCACCTAGTATAATATAAATCTTCTAATATTATACTTAATTCCTTTCATTGTATTTTGTATGATAGTTGAACACATTGATGATTACTTACTTAAATACCCCATTGATCTATAGTAATTCAAGATCAATTTTCACCTCATCAGTATCAATAAATAGGGTTGTGCCGCCACCATTTTGCAGGAAAGCATCAATGATTTCTTGAGGGATATCCTCTTCTTTTACATATCGCATTGCAATTTTAATCACTAGACGGACAGGAATCGGAAAGAAAAACAAAACCTTAAGTAAACAAGAAAGACCAGGTTGATCTTTAATTCTTAATCGTAAATCAGCAAACCTGACCGGTTTTCTTTTTTCTTTGTATAACAAATCAAATCCTTCTTTAGCGGTTATTTTCTTTTTTTCTATTTTCCTTAATATTCTTTTTCTCATATGTTCACCTATTTACAAGTCAATTATATACTATTAAATTAATATTGTCAATAATAAAATTAATTTTGTTAATTTAATTATTAATTTTATTAATTATTATATTGATTTACTTATGCGAGTGTAAAATAAAAAAGCTCAAATTTGAGCTTTTTTTAGTGTTTTATTTTCCTTTTTCAAGATAATCAACGATATCTGAGACTTTACGAATGTTTTGAGCTGCCTCATCAGAAACCTGAACATTGAATTCATCCTCAATTGCCATGATTAATTCAACAGCATCAAGTGAATCCGCACCTAAATCTTCAGACAACTTGCTATCAAGTGTAATTTTATCTTCATCAATCGATAATTCTTTTGCTATTAAGGCTTTTACCTTTTCAAAATACATAATAATATCCTCCTATATATACGAGTATTATACTCATTTTTTATTTTTTGTCAAGAAACTAGCGTTTTGATTCCAATATTATGCCATCCATAACAGAAAATAATCATCCTTAAGTTCTTATTTTTTTTATTTTCCTTCTTCTTTTTTAAAAGGATAAGCCATGATAATGGATGCCAGAATAGCAGAAATAAAGCCCATGACCCCACCAAAAATAAATGGTGCAGAAATACCCAACCAGGCCCATAGTCCTCCTGCCAGTAATGAGGCAAACAATAGACCAATTCCTTGGCAAGTTCCATATAAACCAATAATCGTACCTTTTGCTTCTTTAGGGGCATATTCCGTAATAAACGCTTTTTCTGATCCGCTGATCATCGCTTGATATAATCCATACATTCCAAATAAAATCAACAATGAACTCTTTGATGTCAGGAAAGCAAAACCTAAGTAGACAACTCCATAGAGAAAATAACCAGGAACAACTAGTTTTCTTCTACCGATACGATCCGATAATTTTCCCATAGGTAAAGCAAAGATAGCCGATACTAAATGATATACCAAATAAAGAAGTAACACCGAACTTGTATGATAGCCAGCGCTTGTTGCTTTTAATATTAGAAAAGCATTGCTGGAGTTTCCTAAGCTGAATAATAAGACAATAACCAAGTACCAGATAACCCTCGGATTAATTTTTAACTTTTTTAGCGATAGTCTGTTCTCTTGTTTTTGATGACTTCCTTTTTCTTTCACAAACAATAAAAAGATTAAGCCTATCGCTGCTGGAATAATAGATAATAAGAAAATAGTTTTAAATGCTTCTACATCAATTAAAGTATCATTGCTAACTAATCGTCGATAAAGAAAATAAGCGATGAAAATCCCTAAACCTGCCCCAAAGGTATCGAGCATTTTGTGAATACCAAACGATTTACCTAATGCTTCAACACCCGATTCAGCAACCAAAGCATCACGGGGAGTTGTCCTAATTCCCTTCCCAATCCGATCAGTTAAACGAGCAAGAGTAATTCCAATCCAACTTCCCGAAAAGAAAAGAATAATCTTATAGAGAATAGCGCTGGAATACCCTAAAAAAGCCAATCGCTTCTTGTTTTGATATTTATCCCCTATATACCCAGAATAGCTTTTCAGTAGCGCTGCGATACTCTCAGCAAAGCCTTCAATAATCCCAACAAGTGGCACTGAAGCAAATGTTTGTAAATAGATAGCCACTAACGGATAAACCATTTCCGTCGATAAATCGATAAAGAAACTGACCAATCCTAAAAATATAATATTGATAATTCCGCGTTTGATTTGCTTTTGCTCTACCATATTATCCTGACTTTATCTCCTAATCGTAATTGGAGTGGATTTTGTCAATTTTTATAATTTCCAGATTCGCTCCTTACTAAACAAATATAAATCAATATTTACCATTTGAGCTAATTCAATTGTCATTTGATTAATTATCCGGTCAAAAACACTCATCATTAGTTTTACCGCCATTAACGATTGATTGATATCTAAATATTTTATCGCTTGTTGGTATTTTTTTTCATCGTTTTCAATATATTTTAATTTTTCTGTTTCTTCGATAGTTTTGATATCCTTTGCCAGGAAAGATAGCAATCTCTTGAGAATAATTGCTAGTTTACTCGCTTGATAAAGCATATGAAGCAAATCATCACCCCGAAGATAATTATAATATTTTACGAGAACAAAACTAAAATCATTCATAATTTGAGCAATTTCCTGATTTTTGTTTTCAACAAGAATTTTTTTAGCCAACAAATTTGCGTTATCGAAGATAACCTTTACTCCTGATAACGGTTTAATCTCTTTCTCAATGATAAGATACAAATAGAGAATCACTCCATTATCATAGACACAACGGAGGATTTTTGTCTTCGGATCTTCTTCTAAATACAAGATACTATAATATGATTCCAGAATTTTTTCTCGAAGTTTATAAATAAAATCATAGTTACTTGCTTCAACAACCACATGTAAATGAATATCACTGCTCGCATCTTCGGGATTACTTACCAAAGGACCACTCAAAAAAAGCCCTGAAACTAATTTTGATGCTAATAGATAATCAGAAATTAATTTTGTTGCTCGACTTTGTAGCATGTCCCCTCCCGAAAAACAATTATTTTTTACCTTCCATTGGAGGAATCATCGAAAGTTCAACTCTTCCTTTTAATAAGTCAACAGAAACAACCCATACTTTTACGATATCGCCGACGCTTACTACATCTAGTGGATGTTTAATAAACTTTTTACTCATTCTCGATAAGTGAACTAAGCCATCTTCTTTCACACCACAATCGACAAAAGCACCAAAGTCAACCACATTACGGACAGTTCCTTGTAATTCCATTCCTGGTTTTAAATCCTCCAGATGCAATACATCACTACGTAGTATTGGTTTTTCAAAACTATCCCGAGGATCGCGTAATGGAGCGACAAAAGCATCTAGAATATCATTAAAAGTATATTCACCAACAGTAAATTCTTTTATAAATTCTTTACGATTCAAACCAGCAATCTTTTTTTGTAATTCGACAGAACCGATATCGTCCTTGGAGAAGCCCAATTTTTCCAATATTTCTTCAGCAACTCCATAGCTCTCTGGATGAATACTGGTCATATCTAGTTTTTCATCGCCATCTGGAATTCGCAAAAAACCGATTGCCTGCTCTAATGTTTTCGGACCAATTCCCTTGATTTTAATTTCCTCTCGGTTTTTAAACTCACCGTTTTGGTCGCGATATTCAACTAATGTTTTTGCTGTTTTCAAGTTTAATCCTGAAACTCTTTGCAATAGCGGAACAGAAGCACTATTGATATTAACCCCCACACTATTAACTGCTGTTTCAACAACAAAGTCTAGGGAATTATTTAATTTTGATTGGCTTACATCGTATTGATATTGTCCCACTCCAATTGATTTTGGATCTATTTTTACAAGTTCGCTTAATGGGTCTTGTAATCTACGCGCAATGGAAACGGCAGAACGTTCTTCAACAGCATAATCAGGAAATTCTTCCCGAGCAAGGTCGCTCGCAGAATAAATTGAGGCTCCCGCTTCATTAACAATAATATAGTATACTTCTTTGTCGATTTGTTTTAAGGCATCAGCAATAAAACTTTCTGTTTCACGACTTGCCGTACCATTTCCAATGGCAATTACTTCAACTGCATAGCGATCAACCAATGTTTTGATTTTATCCACTTCTCGTTGTGTTCTTTCATCAGAAATCACTTCTTCTTTACTCTTTTGGTTAGGATAAATCTTGTCGATAGTCAATACTTTTCCTGTTGTATCAACAACAGCTAATTTACATCCGGTACGATAAGCGGGGTCAACACCTAAAACAACTTTCCCTTTCATCGGTGGCGTTAATAAATAGCGTTTCAAATTCTCCGCGAAAATCTTAATCGCTTGGTCTTCCGCTTTTTCTTTTAACTCAGCACGGATTTCTCGTTCAATTGAAGGTTTGATTAAACGACGATAACTATCTTCAATCGCTTCTTGAACATAGGGAACACTGATTGATTCTTCATTTTCAATAACGCGGCGATTCAAAAATTTAATCACTCTTTCTGTATCTTCAGAAATACTAACTTTTAAAACTTTCTCCGCTTCACCGCGATTAATCGCTAATACACGATGCAATTTAATACTACTAACTGGTTCACGATAATCATAGTACATTTCATAAACCTGTTTTTCATCGACTGCTTGGTCTTTGACTTGACTAACTAGTTCCCCTCTGGTTTGGAAGAAGTTACGAATCCAACGGCGGAATTTTGCATCATCCGATACCATTTCAGCAATAATATCTTTAGCTCCTTGTAAAGCATCTGCTTCATCTTTTACCACCAATCCATCTTTAACCATCTCTTCAGTAGCATCCACTGTTACATACTTCTTTGCTTCCTCAAGAACATCTCCATCAACGGGAAAACTCAATAAGTAAAGCGCAAGGGGTTCTAAACCACGGCGTTTCGCTTCTGTTGCGCGCGTTTTTTTCTTTTCCTTAAATGGACGATAGATATCTTCCAACTCAGAAAGTTTATTTGCTTTGATAATCGCTTCTTTCAATTCTTCAGTAAGCTTCCCCTTTTCTTCAATTAAACGCATAATATCTTCTTTACGATCCGCCAATTTACGACCATATTCCCATTCTTGGTAAATCGCCCGAATTTGCTCTTCATCAAGACCGCCTGTTACCTCTTTTCGATAACGAGCAATAAAAGGCACTGTTCCCCCTTCTTCAATTAGCTTCAAGACCGCTTGAATTTGAGCGATAGAAACCTTTTGTTGTTCGGAAACTTGCTTTAATAATTGTTCATTAATATAATTGTCTTCACTCATACTATTACTAATTTCTCCTTTGTTATTACTGGTTATAGTATACTCCTTTTTACCTCTTTAATCAATATTTTTATTGGAAAGCTATTCTCCGAATAGGAAAAAAAGATAATAAAAAAAAGGAAAATAACCCTTTTTTAGCTATTTTCCTCTTCTTTTTGAAATTCTGTTGGGAGTTCGGAAAAGGTTGTTTTACACTTTGGATAGCGATTACAAGCATAAAATTTTGTTCCTTTTGAACGACCTTTTTTCGATATGCGTTCCACTAAGACCCCTTCTGTACAATTAGGACATTTAATTCCCGTAGAAACAGCTTCTTCCGTTTCCTCTTTTTTAATATAACGGCATTTAGGAAAAGCCGAGCAAGCAGAGAATTCTCCAAATCTTCCGTTGCGAATAACCAGTGGACTTCCACATTGAGGACAAGTTTCTTCGAGAAACACAGGGTAAATTTTCTCCATTTTTTTCTCTGCCTCTTCAACAAGCGGCATGTATTCTTGGTAAAATTTGGTTAATTCTTCTGTCCAATCTTTCTTTCCTTCTGAGATATAGTCTAAATTTTGTTCCATATCAGCGGTGTATTTAATGTTAATTACTTTCGAAAAATATTCTTCTAATTTTTTAGATGTCAGGATGCCTTGTTTTGTAGGATGAAGAAATTTCTTTTCTATCTTAACATAATTTCTTTGCTTTAGCGTGTCAACCATTGCGGCATAAGTCGATGGTCGTCCTATTCCCAATTCTTCCATTTTCTTAATCAGGCGCCCTTCTGTATAACGAAGAGGAGGTTGGGTAAACTTTTGCTCAGTTATTACTTCGACATCTTCAAGTTGTTCAGATTTTTGAAAAACCGGAAGTGTTTTTTCATCTTCTGTCTCTTCCCCACGATAAACTTTTAAATAACCATCAAAGAGTATCCTTTCTCCACTCGCTTCAAATAAATAACCATTATTCTCGATTCTAACTTTTTCATCTTCAACAAGCGCACTGCTCATTTGTGAAGCCAAAGCCCGATAGTAAATCAAGTTATATAATTTGAATTCATCAGGACTAAGATATTTCTTGATGCTTTCCGGAGTATTGGTTAATTCTGTTGGCCTAATTGCTTCATGAGCATCTTGAACATTTTTGCCTTTGCTGATGATTCGTTGATAGCCTTGATAGTATTCTTTCCCATATACTTTGGTAATATACTCTTTTCCCGCAGCAATAAATTCATCCGACAAACGATAAGAATCCGTACGCATATAGGTAATTAATCCGATCCGTTCATTTCCTAGTTCAATTCCTTCATATAAATTTTGAGCAATCATCATCGTTTTTTTGGCATTAAAGTTCAATTTACTTGACCCTTCTTGTTGCAAAGTAGAAGTAATAAACGGTTCCTTTGCTTTCTTCTCGCGATTTTTCTTGATGATTTCATTAACCGTATAAGAATCTGTAAGATGACTTAAAACTTTTTTTACATCCTCTTGACTATTTAATTTTATTTTCCCTTCTAAATCACCGATGAACTTAGCTTTTACTTTTTGGTTAGCTTTGGTAAATTCAATCAACATATCCCAGTATTCTTCAGGAATGAATTGTTCTATTTCTTCCTCTCGTTCAACGACCAATTTCAGTACTACAGATTGAACTCTACCTGCTGATTTTGAACCTATTTTACGTTGCAACAATTTTGATAAACTAAAACCGATAATTCGATCGACAATTCGTCGTGATTCTTGAGAATGAACCAAATCTATATCAATTTCCCGCCCGTTTTCTAAGGCTTTCAACACAGCATTTTTAGTAATTTCATGAAAAACGATTCTTTTAGAGTTTTCTTCATTTAGTCCTAAGGTATCATATAAGTGCCAACTAATCGCTTCTCCTTCACGGTCAGGGTCGGTAGCAAGGTATATCTTATCGTATTTTTTAACATCTTTTTTCAGTGCTTTTACCAGTGCCGATTTATCTTTCAGAACTTTATACATAGGTTTAAAATTGTTCTCGATATCGACACCAAATCCACCGTATCCCCTGGTAGTAAGATCGCGAATATGACCCTTGCTGGAAGTTACGCCATAGTCTTTTCCTAAATACTTTTCAATTGTCTTTGATTTTGCTGGACTTTCAACAATCACTAAATATTTTTCCATAAACTCACCTTTTTTCGTAAGCATTATAACATCATGATTATCAGTATGCAATAGATTTACATGTTAATCAAGCGGTTCTTTTTTGCTAGTTTTCCTTTTCTATCTTTATTTTATCACTTTTTTTACAATTTTAAACTAAATTATGTTTTTCTCAAAACAAAGAAAAAAGCTCAAACGAGCTAAATTTCATTAATCACCGCCAACAAAACCAAATCTTCAGAAAAAATATTTTTAATGGAATGGCTTTCATTTTGCTTGGTGATATTTACTGTTCCTTCATCGATAAGCTTCTTCGTACTTCCCATCGTCACTTCTCCTTTTCCTGATAACACATACACCACTTCTTCATCGGTTTCATGAACATGAAGCCCTATCGATGAACCGGCAGGGATGGTGATCTTTGCATACATTTTCATGTGCGCTAAACAAGGCTCTAGTTTTTCAATCCATACATATCCCTCACCGCCACGCATGTTTAAAACTTTTTGTTCTTTATTGTGATCAAAGTTAGTAATCATGATTCTTCTCCAATTACAATATTCATTTTATAATATTCCTGATAAACTTCATCTTGATGATAATACTTTATCTTACAAAACATTTCCTTAAAATCAATGATATCGGCAATAATTTCATCACCAACAGAAATAAAATCACCATTGTCAATTTGATAATGATAAATTCCATAAAAAGGATAAATATCACCATCATTCGTCACAATCCACGATTGAAAATCAATATGTGAAGCCTCCTCCAGATCGATAAAGCGAATGTTTAACTTGAAGCGATTAACCGCTTCTGTTTTTCTTTTTAAAGCGATGAGTTCAATTTGGTAATTTTCTAATGAATTGACGAATTTTGAATCTGTCAGTTCACTGGGCATCAACCTCATCATTTCTTCGCTATACTGGACCTTCGCTGCAATCTTTTCTTCTTGTAATAGATACTCATAATCATAAAGAATATCTACCTTTGTAATTTGTTTTCCATCAACATAATTATAGGGGAAAAAGTTTTGCGCATAGGAACGCTTGCGAGCATCTTCTTTAAAAATATGATAATATTGGTCAATTTTACCCGTATCTGTTGTCCAATCCACTTGATAATAATTAAAATATCTTCCCGTACCGGCAACAATATTAGCATAAATAGTAATGGCATATTTGACTTTAATCGTATCTTTTTCTAAAACCGGTTTAGCATTTATCAAGACATAAGAATTTAAATCCGGGTGATAAACCTCATGTTCAGCGACGATTTTATCGTATTGTAGCCCTTTCATAGTCCTGCATCCAGCAAAAAATAAACAAGCAAACAACACTAAGATGAACCACCTTTTCATTTTATTTCCTCCTTATTGCCTCTATTACTGGAGCAAAACTACGCCGATGCAGGGGACAAACACCATATTTTTCTAGCGCTGATTTATGTTCTTTTGTTATGTATCCTTTATGTTTTTTAAATCCATATTGAGGGTAAACTTCATCAAAATCAATCATGATATGGTCACGAGTAACTTTCGCCAGAATGCTTGCTGCGGCAATAGAAGCGCTTTTTGCATCGCCTTTTACAATCGCCAAATACTCAAGGTCAATATCTAAAGGCATAGCATCGCTTAACACATAATCAATCGGGGTTTGAAATTGTTTAATACATTGTTCCATTCCCCATTTGCTCGCTTTATATACATTGAGTTTATCGACTTCCCCCACATCAATAACTTCAATGTGATATTCAATCGCTTTTTCTTTAATGATATTATATAACTCTTCTCTCTTTTTAGGAGTTAGTTTTTTTGAATCGTTCAAGCCGATGATTTTATCATCTAGTGGTAATAAACAGGCAGCAACGACCAGCGGACCAGCCATAGGACCACGACCAGCTTCATCAACACCGACAATATTGCGATATCCTGTAGCGACTAGTGAGTTTTCATATTCGTATAAATCAATCATAAAATATCCAAGGTAATTCGTCCCAGCCGAAGCGACCTGAAATCGTTCAATAATACCTCTGCTGCTTTCTCCTCAACGTCTTCTTTATTGCTGATTCCCCGAGTACTCGCAATGTGTTTTAGAATATCCAGATTGGAAAGTCCAGCTGAAAGTTGGTAGCGCTCAAGAATGTTCTTTTCATAATTTGCTTTCATAAAATCCAATAAATAATAACCTAGTTCATCGCTTTTTAAGATTTCATCCCGAATTGCTCCGGTAATCGCCAGGTGCATTCCCACTTTTTGGTCTTCAAACTTTGGCCATAACACTCCTGGTGTATCGAGCAATTCCAGATTGGCATTTAACCGAACCCATTGCTGTGCTTTGGTAATTCCCGGTTTATTCCCGACATTTGCTACCCTCTTATTGACTAATTTATTGATTAATGTCGATTTGCCAACATTGGGAATCCCTACAATCATCCCTCTGATCGGGCGTGGTTTCATGCCCCTTGCTTTTTCTTTTTCAAATTTATCTTTCAAGATTGTTTGTGATACACCAACAATTTTTTTGATGTTTAGTCCACTAACAGAATCAATACTTAAAGAAGGAAAACCTTGACTGGTGAAGTGATTTTTCCATTTGTTTGTATAAAAATCATCAGCCATGTCGCTCTTGGTCAGTAAAATCAAACGCGGTTTATTTTTTAAAAGTTCATTAATCAGCGGATTCTTCGAAGAATAAGGAATTCTTGCATCCAACAATTCATAAACAATATCAACCAAACGCAATTTTTCTTCCATTTCTTTTTTGGCTTTTGCCATATGTCCAGGAAACCATTGAATCATACTACTCTACCTTCTCCCAATTGAAAATTCCCCTTATTCGGTACTTTACAATACCAAAAATTTGCGATTTGTGGAAGAGACCAAAGGTTTTACTATCATTACTATTGGTACGATTATCACCCATGACAAAATAATAGTCTTCTGGAATAA
The DNA here is from genome assembly GCA_012718985.1 of Acholeplasmataceae bacterium. GTDB lineage: Bacteria > Bacillota_I > Bacilli_A > ML615J-28 > CAG-698 > JAAYBG01. The sequence goes on along the minus strand of JAAYBG010000032.1, from coordinate 4,749 downwards.
CACACTCTCCACTTTCGGGACAAACATTTTCCCCTTTTATCTGGCAATATTTTTCCAAATCAAAATCGCGCAGTCCACCGCCATAATAAAACTCGCCAAATTCATCTTTTAAATAGGCTTCATCAATTTTTTGCTCGTTTAAATATAAAATATCATCCTTAAAATAGAAGCTATCACCGGGGATTCCAATCACCCTCTTCACAAGTAAATCCCCATTTTCCACTCCAGGAACGATGATATTATATCGGTCATTCAATTGAACAACAATGATATCAAAATGATTGACTTTTTTTGTTGAGCGAACCATTAAATCATCTTCATTTTGTAAAGTAGGAACCATCGATGTTCCCTCTACTGTCGCTCGAAAATAGAAAAAACTAGCAAATAATTGAAAGCTTAGGCACACGATAGCAAAAAGTGACATAAAGTCACATATTTGGTAAAAAATATTAGTTACTCTTGGTCCCCGAGGTACCATGAGAAAACGAACATATAAATCATAAATAATAATCGTTGAGGCAATAGAAAAAGACACAAAGTGAATAATGTTATCTGTGAAGGTATTCCCTTTGAATACCATGAAAATAGACAAAATTATCGCTGAGCTGATTAAAATAATTATTCTCTTTTCAATAGCTTTCATTTGTCTTTGTTCTGCCATCGTATATCGACTATCTCCTTAAAATTTCATCCAGTTCTTCTTCCGATTGAACTAAAACATCCCGTTGACGACCAGGAATAACTGGTGATACGATTCCTAGTTTTTCTAAGCCTATCATAATGTTATCTGCACGATTAAACCCCATTCCAAATGCCTTTTGCAATTGGTTCATCGATGCCCTTTGAAAAGCTACTACATATCGGGCAACTCGTTCAAACAACTCATCGGAACGCGGATCGAAACTAACATTATTATCTATTTCTGCTTGTTTTTTCAAATCATCAGCAGTAAACATATAATTTGTTTCGTATTCCTCCCGCAATAAATCCGTAACTCTTTCAATTTCATCAATAGTAATGAAAGCATTTTGAATACGAATATCATTGCTGCCGGAATTGAATAACATATCCCCTCTACCTAGCAATTTTTCCGCACCTGAATGGTCTAAAATTGTCATAGAATCGATTTGTTGATTTACTCTAAAGGCAATTCGCCCTTGGAAATTCGCTTTTATCGTTCCTTTAACAACATCGGTCGTTGGTCTTTGCGTAGCAATAATCATATGAATTCCCGCACTTCTTGCTTTTTGGGCAATTCGTTGTACGTATATTTCAAACGACTCTCCTGCAGTATTAATCAAATCAGCAAATTCATCAATTACAATTAATATGTACGGTAATTTTCTACCTGGTTGCCCTTGGTCAATACTCGCATTGTATGTTTCAATAGAATTCTTAAATGTCGTTTCAAACAGCATAAATCGACGTTCCATCTCATCAACAACCCATTTTAAAGCAGGTGTTGCCAGATTAGCATCGGTAATAATCGGTGCTGCCAGATGTGGCATTTCTCTAAAATATAATAGTTCATTTCGTTTTGGATCAATTAAAATAAGCTTGACTTCTTCAGGAGTCGCTTTATATAAAATGCTCGTTAATATCGTATGAATACAAACTGTCTTACCACTACCTGTTGAGCCTGCGATTAGCACATGTGGCATTTCAATTATATTTAAATATTTACTACGACCATCTACCATTTTTCCTAAAACAACATTTAGCGGTTTCCCATCGTTTAGAAATTCTCGATTACGAATCATTTCACCAAATAAAACTACTTCACGAGAAGCATTAGGAACCTCAATTCCTACTGCAGTTTTACCCGCAATTGGAGCTTCGATACGTAGTGATTCCGATGCCAGGTTCATTTGCAAACTCTTGAAGATACTTTCCACTCGTTCTGGTTTCACTCCGGAATCCAATTTCACTTCAAATTGAGTAACGGTAGGCCCTTTTGTGTAGTTCTCAACCCGACCACCAATTTTAAATTCTGCCAAGGTGTTGTCGATTATACCTCGTTGCATCATTGTCTCAGCATGATTTTCAGCTGATTTTGCCCGCGGTTCATTCAATAAATCAATCGGTGGAAACTTATATTTTCTTTGCCTTTTTGATTGAGATTGATACTTGTCTCGAAAATTAGTCCCTTGTTCTTGATAACCAGGATAATTATCCTCACGATAGCTAGATTGTGCTGGACGATTGTAATCTTCACTCTTTACCTCTTGATAATATTCAGGTTCACGAGAAAACGGTTTTCCTCTAACCACTAAAGTAGATCTTTTTTCCCGTTCAATACGATTTCTTTCCGCTATTTCTTCAGGACTTAACGATTCTTGATAATATGCTTCCTTCCCTTGAGCGACTTTCTCCTCTTCTCTTACATTTTTTTGAGGTTCTGCTACAATTTTTTGAGCGCTATACATCCCATAGTTTTCCCGATTGCGACGTTCGATTTCTTCACGTGATAATCTCGTTCCTTTTAAATCTTCAATATTTCTCTTAGTCATAACCGGTTCTTCACGGCGAAGATAAGACGGAATACCTTTATATTCCTTATTTCTATCATCCTCACTGCGGTATTTTTTTTCTTTCAAATCTTCGTATTGACGTCCTTTATTATCATATTTAACATAGGGAAAAACAATTTTATCTTCATTATGATATCCAGTATAGGAAGAAACAAAGCGTTCAAACTTTTTCTTCTTATCCTGAGGAGCAACCGACTTATTTATTTTTGTTGTTTCATCTTCTATCTTCGCGATATAAAATTCATTCTTTCCTTTCATTTCATCCTCCTATTTCAATAGCCTTTCGTGACCTCTATTTCTTCTCTTCAATATTATCAAGCAATTCTTCTATTTCTGCAATTTCTTTTTTAATTGTTTCTTGTTCTTCCTCTATATTAAAAACACTCTTGCTATAAACTTTATTTGTTTCGTTTCCAATCATTCCAATAATCGTTAGAACAATCTTATTAACAATATAAATATAAGGTCTATCCACGACTAAATGTTTAACCCAATAAAGAGGATTCCCTATATTTATCGCCGCTTTAATCGACTTCCATATCGTCGGTATCTTCGCTTTGTTAGCCGCTTTTACTAGTTTGTTCTCATCGTATTTCTTTTTTATATCAATAATATCTAGGACTAAAGATATTCTTATTTTTCTTATCCGCTTTAAAATTTTGTTAGAAAGCATTGCATCAATTCTATTTGTGATGTAATGATTCAAAATCAACATTTCATCAGCGCTTAATTCATATACAGGATGAGCTGAATTAGGATAATACACCTTCGCAATATCATGAATTAAGTTCCCTACAATACTTTTTACATCTTCGTATTTAGCACTGGTTGGCTTTGTTGATGATTCTTCAATAAACTGATTTTTTGCGTTATTAATGATTTTTTTAATTATTTCATCGTTTTCTTTGCTGGATTTGATAATCTTCCGTTCTTCTTTTCTTATCGGAATTAATGCCATTGTTATATAGATTAACATAAATAAAGCAAAGCCTATTATGATTCCTATTAACAAAGGGGTAAGTGAATCAAAAGATATTTTTTCTCTGGCTTGATTGAAATATTCTCTTATGTTTTCAAAAACATTTAAAAACATTGTACCCCTCCTATCAATTCATTTTACTACAAACCCCTCGCTTTTGCAAGATTTATCACTTCTTTTTCAAACATTGGTCAGTTATAAAAAAACCGGAAGAGATATATTTTTCTCCGGTTCTGTTTTCTGATGAACTATCTGTTTCGGACCTTCGTTTTGTTCGAGGATGTTATTTCCTTTAATCAATATCGATTAAAATGATTTTTATTTTTTATCACTAACACCAAAATAATTCAAAGCATTATTATAGCAAATGTCCTGAACAATTCTTCCTACTAATTTAATATCGTTAGGATATTCTCCATCTTCGATCAATTTGCCGAAAAAATTACATAAAATTCTTCGAAAATAATCATGACGCGAATAAGACATAAAACCATGAGAACCATTTGACATCCCGATAAAATTACTAATCAACCCGATATTACATAGCCTTGTCATTTGCTTAATCATATCCTCTTTTTGGTTGTTAACCAACGAGAAAGAACCCAATTGAATTTTCCCTTTTATTCCGCCTTGAAAAAAACCAGTAATAGCCGCTATAATTTCATTGTCTTGCGGATTTATGCAATGAAGAATTGTTTTAGGCAATTCATTCGTACTATCCAGTTTATCGAGAATTTTTACAAGAGGAACGGCAATCGGTTTATCATTGATAACATCGAAAGTATTGTCTTCTCCTAATGCTGTAAGTCCCCTACTAGAATTGTTACGTAAAATCCCAATATGGTATTGTTGTACCCAGTTATATTTGGCATATTCTTGCCCTAAAAAGACCAAAAGATAGCCTTTATATTGGGCGATTTCTTCACTGCTTAGTTTTTTCTTATTGATTCCTTTTAAGAAAATTTTCTCGATCTGCTCTTCTTCGGCATCGAGATATACCACTTCCTCTAAATCATGATCTGCAAGCCTACATCCGACACTATCAAAAAAAGTTATTCGTTGTTTTAAGGCTTGAAGAAAACTTGAAAAATCGTTGATTTCTATTTGCGAGACAAGCGCTAATTCTTTTACCCAATCGCTAAATGAATCTTTCTCTATATCAATTGCTTTATCTGGTTTAAACGATGGTAAAACAACAGTTTTAAATTTCTTTTCTTCTTGCAACAAAAGATGCCATTT
>JAAYBG010000031.1 GCA_012718985.1 Acholeplasmataceae bacterium | reverse complement strand
TGGTTTTCGTTCTTCCTTTTTTGTCAGGTATTTATCAATATTTGCTTGTAGCATTTGAAAAATTAGTTATTTTAAGTGGAGAATATGTCAATATCAAAGTATTCTTTCCTCATTTTAAAAGTTGGCAAATGATTGTCTACTATCTATTTATTGTTGGGATTATCTATTGTTTTAAAAAAACACTCTTTCGTAAAGCAATCCTTTGTTTGTTTTTCTTATTTATGGTTAGTATAAAATATTTTCCTCTTTTAAATGTAAAAGGAGAAGTAAGCTTTCTTGATTTGGCAAATGGGGAAGCTATTTTAGTGCACACTCCTTTTTCAGAGTGTACGGCACTTATAGACACGGGAGAAGGTCAAAATGAAGAGGTGACAAAATTTCTTTTAAGCAAAGGAATCAATAAACTGGATTATTTAATTTTGACCCATAATCATAGCGATCATAACGGAGAGGCGGGGAATATTCTCAAAAATCTAAAAGTAGAAAAAATTATCACAAGTAATTTTGATACTAGTGTGTATGCAAAAACACCAATTACAAGAAAAGTTAGTGTTCATGAATCATTCAGTTGTGGAGACATTACATTTCAAGTTTTGAGTCCAAAAATACGAAGCGAAGATGAAAATGATAATAGTTTAGTACTTTATGCGAAGATTAATCAACAAGGATTTTTATTTTTGGGCGATGTTAGTAAAAAGATTGAAGAAGAAATAGCAGAGTATAATCTTGATGTAGATGTTATTAAGGTAGCTCATCATGGTTCTAAGACATCTACTAGTCCAGTTTTACTAGCCAAGTTTAGGCCAAAGTATGCAATCATCCAAGCAGGAAGAGTGATTAAATTTGCTTTTCCTCACCCTCAAACCATAGCGACATTGAATCAGTTTGCAGTCATTATTTATCAAACAAATGAAGACTATTCTATTAAGTACAGTTATACTAAAAAATCATCATCTTTTACTAGTTGGCGATAATTTTTATCTTAGGGGTTTGTTTGACAAACAAAATAGAATCCTTTATAATATTATTATTAAGGTGATTTGTGATGAAATGTGGAAAATGCAATCGAGAAGTCAAGGGAACGGTTTGTTCTTATTGTGGAGAGGTACAAGATATTCCTGAAGAAACAGTCGTATTGCCGAGTCGGAGGGATATACTAAAATATGCTATTCTTTTCGCAGCAATAGCGTTCGTTTTGGGTATTTTATCCAATTACTTTAATCAAGTACTACTTTTGGGGATAATAACTGGTGTTTTTGGGGCATGGATTTCTTTTCGCACTTTAAAATCAGCTGAAAAAAAATGGTTTACATTAGTAGGAATTATTTCTTTATTGGGATTATTTCTAACAGGAATTTCTACAATTAAATATTTATCACAAGAACTAGATAAAGCAACTGCTGCCAAACGATATGAAACCATTCTAGGAATTGGAATTCCATCACGAAAAGCGATTAGCTATCAAGTTGATTTTGGATATAATACAGGATATAAAGTAATTAGGTATGGTTATAATTTGTCCGAAGAAGAGTATCAAACAATCCTAGCAAATACCACTTGGTTAACAGAAAGCAATTATTTTTTAGAATTAATTAATCAAGAAGAATTTGAAGGGAAATATGCAATTTTTGATTATCAAAATGAAACATGGGGTGTTCCTGATGATATCCTGAAATATCATTTTATTGCTGTTCGAATTATTCAAAAAGAAGGAAATTATAAATTAGAAATATACGATGTGAGCAAACGTCAATATTAGAAAGAGGGATTATGGCTAACGTCTATCTTTATTTAGGAGAAGAAAAGTATTTGATTCACAATAAAATTGAACGATTAATCGCTGAATCAAAAGCTGATCAATACAACATATTTTTTTATGATATGGATGAAGTAAATATAAAAGAAGCGGTCAGGGATGCTTTAACCCCTCCATTTATGTGTGAAAACAAAGCCGTGGTTATCAAGAATCCTAAGTTTCTAACAACAGAGAAAAGCGAAATCAACCATGCTATTTCTGTTTTAATGGATTATATTGAACATCCAATGGATACTACTTATTTTATTATCAATGCTGTTGGGTTAAAATTAAATGAAAAAAGCGAAGTAGTAAAGCAACTTCGCAAAAAAGCAATTATTAATGAAACTAGAGAAATTAGTGAAACAGAATTTTGTGGTTGGATAAAACGTCAATTTGAACGTGAGGACATCACAATCAAAGAGGATGCGGTAAAACAAATTTATAATTTAGTAGGGCGAAACATGACTAGTGCCAGAACTGAAATCGATAAATTAATTGCTTATGTGGGGAAAGGAAATACGATAACAAGTAAAATAGTATCTTCTGTTGTTGTAAAGGAAATCCAACAAGATATTTTTGCCTTATCAAATGCAATTATTGAACGGGATTGCGAAAAGACAATCAATATTTATCGTGATTTAATTGCTGTAGATAATGATGTTAATCGTTTATTTAACTTAGTTACCAGAACAATTCGGGATACATTGCTGGTAAATTATATGTTAGAAGAAGGGGCAAAGCAAAACGATATTGCTATCAGAATGGGAACATCAACGAATCGCGCTTATTATTTGATTCGCAACGCAAAGAGTTTTGATATTCAATCAGCAAGAGAATATTTAGTGAAATTGGGTGAACTGGACTATAAAATAAAATCTGGACAAATCGATGCAAGAACTGGATTTGAGTTTTTCTTATTTCAACTATAAATGAAAAAAACATCTGACACTACAGATGTTTTTTTATGCTAAACTATTAAGAAGTTTTGCAAGACGAGATTTGTTACGACTTACGAAATTTTTATGAAAAATACCTTTAGCTAATGCTTTATCTAACTTAGTACATGCAAGTTTTAATGCTTCTTGAGCTTGTTCTAAATTTTTATTTGCAACTGCAGTTTCAACATTTTTTACAGCAGTTCTCACTGATGATTTGAAAGCAGCATTTTGAAGTCTTCGTTTTTCATTGGTTAAATTACGTTTAGCTTGTTGTTTGATATTTGCCATGTTCTACACCTCCAAAATTCACACCACTTATTTTACCAAAAAACTTTATAAAAAGCAAGCAAAAAAACTTTATTTATAAATGGATATTGTTTTTTTATTTTTTATCCTATATAATGAATATGTTCAATAGGGGAGCTATGGCTGAGAGGTTGCTTATGACAACGACCCTTAAACCTGAACTAGGTAATGCTAGCGTAGGAAAGATCAATATCTTCTTTTCGTTTTTTGGCATTCAAAAAACTTTTTTTATTTTTTAATAGAGGAGATGATTGGAATTGAAAAAAAATAATGAGGTTTTCAAACTTACTTTTTCCGCAATTTTATTGAGTGTGGCGATTGTTTTAGAAATAATATCGAAAGCAGTTCCTTTTTTGAAGATGCCGAATGGGGGAGGGATTTCTCTTGCGATGTTGCCTTTGGTAATCGTCGCTTATGTTTTTGGTTTCCGATATGGAATTACTATTGGAGTAGCCTATGGTCTTATTGATTGTTTTATTCTTGATGGTTACGGGTTTAATATTTTTTCCTTTTTTTTAGATTATATTTTAGGTTTTGGTGCAATGGGAATTGCCGCTGTTACTCGTAAGAAATCACTGGAAGGAAACAATGTTTCATTTATACTCGGATTTCTGGTTGCTGCTTGCCTACGATGGATATTTTCTGGTTTTAGTGGAGTTATCAATGCTAAGATTTGGGGTTATGATGAAAATTTCTTAGCAGGATTATTTGGCTCATCTCGTTCAGGCATATTCTGGCTGTATTTCTATTCATTTATCTATTATAATCTCCCTTATATTACCGTCTCAACAATTCTTTGCATTGCCGTCGGGTTAACAATAAAAAAACAACTTTTCCAATACTTTAGTGGACAAACTTTTTCTCAATCATAAACAAAGTGTTTATGGTTTTTTTAATGTTTTTAGATTAAAAAAGAAAAAATATGGTATAATAATAGCGGTGGTCATGATGAGAAAATACGATATAGCAATCATTGGAGCAGGAGCAGCAGGAATTAGTTGCGCTTTAGCTTGCAAACAAAAAAACCCAAACAAAACAATCATCATTTTAGAGCAAAACGATAGAATAGGGAAGAAGATTTTAAAAACAGGAAATGGTAAGTGTAATTTGGGGAATGTTCATCTTTATGAAACTTCCTATTATAATTGGAATTACATTCAAAATAAAATGAAACAATTTGATGTCATAAAATACTTTAAAAAAATGGGAATTATGACTAAACAAGATGAACAGGGACGATTATATCCTTATAGTGAAACGGCAGCTTCGATTGTTGATATTTTGCGTTATGAATTAGAAAGGCAAGAAATTATCGTACAATGCTCTTTTATGGTTACCAATATTATTAAAGATAAGAATTTTATTATTCAGGGAATGCAAGATAGCATTGAAGCTGAAAAAATTGTTGTTGCGACAGGGTCTCTTGCCCAAGAAAAGACAAATGGATATCAACTTTTAGAAAGACTGGGACATCATATTACTCCTTTATCACCAAGATTGGTTCCCATCAAAGTAGAAGAAAAGGTGAAACCTTTACAAGGAATTAGAGTGAAATGTTTAGCTAAAGCAAATGGTTTTCAAGAATATGGAGAGATTTTGTTTAAAGAAACAGGATTGTCAGGAATTTTAGCGCTTAATCTTTCTCGTTATGTTAATAAAAAGGATGAGATTATTCTTGATTTCGCTCCAGAAAAATCCTTTTTAGAATTAAAAGAGTATATTAAGGGACTAGAAAATCGCGATTTATCGATGATGTTGCGGGGATTACTTCCCAAAATGCTCATCTTGGATATCTTAAAAAAAGCAGATACAATAGAAACAATAGCCAATATGATTAAAAACTATCGTTTGACAGTAAAAGATTTATATGGTTATGAATTTGCTCAGATAACGAGAGGGGGAGTCGATATGGCAGAAATAAAAGAAGATTTCGCTTCTAAAATAATTAAGAATTTGTATATCGTCGGTGAAGTGCTAGATGTGGATGGAGAATGCGGGGGATATAATCTTATGTTCGCTTGGATGAGTGGTAGTATTGTTGGTGAGAATATTTAACGTTTTGAAAAAAACGATAAGTTGTTTACTAAATAAAGCGATTATAGTATAATAATAATATAAAAAAGAAAATGAAGAGGCATAGTTTATGAATTTACCAAATAAATTAACAATCGCAAGAATGTGTACAATTCCTATGATTATCATTATTTCTTTAATCAAACCTTTACAAGAAGTGATTGTCTTTGCAACTGTAACACTAGAAGATTTGATTTTGTTGATAATCTTTTGTATCGCGTCTTTCACAGATTATTTAGATGGTCATATCGCTAGGAAAAACAATATTGTAACGAACTTCGGAAAATTTATGGATCCATTAGCAGATAAATTACTGGTTCTAGCAACATTGATTGTTCTTTTGGAGCGGGGTAGATTAGTGGCATTTAATATTAACTTAGGTTTTGCGGTTACCTTAATTCTTGCCCGCGAGTTTGCCATCACAGGAATTAGACTGATTGCTGTGACGAACAATGTTGTAATCGCAGCCAGTAAATTAGGTAAGATAAAAACCTGTTCTCAAATGTTAATGATTATTCTTTTATTACTGGATTGCTATCCATTTGCTTGGTTAGGAGGAATCAGTAGAGATATTACAGCGATAATAATCATTGGATTTGCTACAATAATGACCGTTGTTAGTGGCGTTGATTACGTAATTAAAAATAAAAATGTTTTAAAAGACAATACAGACAATTAAAACGAAGGAGAACAAAATGGCAGATGAAAAATTGAAAGCTTTAGAAGAAGCGTTTAAGGCAATTGAAAAGCAATACGGAAAAGGCTCAATTATGAAACTTGGGGATAAAATCTACACGGAAATGGAAGTAATTCCCAGTGGTTCAATATCTTTGGATATTGCATTAGGGGTTGGTGGCTATCCTAAAGGAAGAATTGTAGAGATTTATGGGCCAGAAAGTAGTGGTAAAACCACATTCGCTTTACATGCGATTGCTGAAGCGCAAAAAGCAGGAGGAATCGCTGCATTTATTGATGCAGAACATGCGTTAGATCCAAAATATGCAAAAGCATTAGGGGTAGATATTGATAATTTGGTTTTATCACAACCAGATACAGGAGAACAAGCTTTAGAAATTACGGAACACTTAATCAGAAGTAATGCGATTGATATTATTGTAATTGATTCAGTAGCTGCTTTAGTGCCAAAAGTAGAAATTGATGGAGATATGGGGGATTCTCATATCGGAACACAGGCGCGCTTGATGTCACAAGCGATGAGAAAGCTAAGTGGAGCTATCAGCAAGAGTAAATCAATTGTTATTTTTATCAATCAAATTAGAGAAAAAGT